>JARYMD010000015.1 GCA_029907285.1 Verrucomicrobiota bacterium
TTCTTGATGCCCAATCGCTGGGCCAATTGGTCAACGGTCCAGAGTCCTCCGGCGCTGGGGCCTTGACGGAGGCGCAGGGCCCCCTCGGAGCAAGCCGCCAGTTGTTCCAGCGAGCTGGTCTTTGAGCTGGCCGGCTGGTCGGAGGGCTGGGCCAGTGCGCGGCGGATGGCGTCGATGACATGGGCGGGCAGGTGGGTGAGGACGGCCAGGGTCCTGGACTTGACCGAGGGGCCGACCCTGAAAGACTCGCGCAGTAGGATTGAGGTGTAGGACTTGCCGTGCTTGCCTTTGGAGACGACTTCGGTGATAAACATGACTACGAAATAGGATAGTAACGAGCGATGTCAACAAGAAAAAGCGATAATATTAGGCGAAATCGCATGCCTACATTTTGTGTAAAATTCAAAGTGGACTAAACCCATGTCAAATCGAGGGTTAATGCAGGTTTTGGGCTAAAAAGTTAGTGGAGAATCCGTTGAAACAAGCACTTGTTGAGCAGTGATGCTTTGTACGTTGTACGTTGAGCGTTTCAGGTTGAACGTTCACAGATAGACGTCTCACTCGATGAACCGATCGGAACGCTCAACGTCCAACGTTCAACATCGCAGCGCTCAGGAACGGTCGCAGTCGCCGGCTCGGTGCCTCTGAGTCAATTTTGGTTCCGGCTACGCCGGGCTGCGGAATATGCGGGCACCGGAAGTCGCACCGGGATGAAGGAATGGGCTAATCCGAGAGAATGGCCGGTGAGATTTCCGGGCCAGCGAGGCGGGCCAGGCCCTGAGACGTGTGGCTGCCTGTTGGGCATTATGGAACAGCGTGCCCGGCCGGTGTGAGGCTGAGCCTGGCAAGTTAGTCTGAGAACAAGTATTCGAGGTCGGACTGTGTGAGGCTTCGGGCGAAACCTTCCTCGCCAAGGACGTCGGAGATGGTTTGTGCTTTGCGTTGCTGGAGCTCCCAGATTTTTTCCTCGACGGTCCCCGGAGTTATGAGGCGGTAGGCGTTCACGGTTTCTGTTTGGCCTATTCGGTGAGAACGGTCTATCGCCTGGGCTTCGACAGCCGGGTTCCACCATGGGTCGTATAGGATGACGTAACTGGCGGTTGTGAGGTTCAATCCGGTCCCGGCCGCGCGCAAGCTAAGCAGAAACAGGCACGGATTCGGATCGTTCTGGAACGTCTGGACAAGCTCGAGTCGGTTTTTGGTGTCGCCTGTGAGCATGTAGGTTGGGATATTCCGCTCCTTGCACTCTTTGTCGAGCAACTGAAGCATTTGCACGAACTGGCTGAACACGAGCACCTTTTGTCCTTCGTCCATGAGGGGTTCGACCAACTCGAAAAGAGTCTCGGTTTTGCCGGAGGGCGAGTCGTTTCCAACCAGGGCTGGGTGGCAGCATATTTGGCGCAGCCTTGTGAGTGCGGCGAGGACGTGGATTCTGCTGCGGGCGAGCCCTTTTGCCTGGACAGTTTGCATGACCTGCTCGCGAGAACGCCGGAGTTCTGCGAGGTAGAGTTTGCGTTGCGGTTCGTCCATGCGACAATCGCGTCGTTCCTCGATGCGGTCTGGGAGGTCTTTTGCGACCTGGCGTTTGAGTCGGCGGAGCATTAGCGGGCGCAATTTTGCCGAGAGTTTGCGTCGGGCCATTCGTTGTGCCCATTCGGCGTTTTCGCCTGTGGGTTCGTAAGTTTCGTGGAACTGGGCCTGGTTGCCGAGGTAACCGGGCTGGACGAAATCAATAATGCTCCACAAATCGAGCAACCTGTTCTCGAGCGGCGTGCCAGTGAGGGCCAATCGGTGTTCGGCTTTGAGTTGTTTGACCGAGACGCTGACCTGTGCTGCCGGGTTTTTGATGAACTGCGCTTCGTCAAGGATTACGGCGCGGAACTCGAATTTCTTGAGTGCTTCGAGGTCGCGGCGGAGCAGGGCGTAGTTGGTCACGATGAGGTCATACTGCGGGATTTGGCGTCGGAGGTTGTGGCGTGCCGGGCCGCTTTCCAGTACCAGCACGCGCATGTCCGGAACGAACTTTTCCGCTTCGCGCCGCCAGTTGTGGAGGACTGATGCGGGACAGATGACGAGGGCGGGTTTTGGTTTGTTTGGGTTTGCATCACGCAGCCATGCGAGCCATGCGAGAGTTTGGACTGTTTTGCCCAAGCCCATGTCGTCGGCGAGCACGCCGCCGAGCTTTATGCGGCTGAGGTGGCAAAGGAAATCAAACCCATCTTTCTGATATGGCCTGAGGCCGGCCTTGACCGATGCGGGCAATGGGACGCTTGGGATGCCTTTGAAATCCGCGAGCTGTTTGCGAAGCTCTTTGGCCTCGGGGAGGTCGCCGAATTTCTTGAGTGCCTCCTCGTCGAGGTGGGCGGCCTGGAGCATGTCAACCTTTTGCGGGAGGGCTGACAAACCATCCAAGCCGATGTCAGCCATAGTTTCGTGTGCTGTGTGGACGGCCTGTAGGTCCAGCTCGACCCAGCCGCTGTCCGGGAGTTTGACGAATCTGCTGTTGGCTTTTGCAAGAGCTTCGAGGTCTGCGGGGGTAAGGCGCATGCCTTCCTGTTCCCACTCGGCGCAGACGGAAAACCAATCGATGCCGCTGCCTTTGACGAGGATTCTGGGGCGCAATTGGCGCGGGTTGATGAACAATCTTTGGAACGCGGCGTTGCCGAGGTACTCGGCATCGGCCGGGCGATCCGGCCATGCTTGGGCGAGGGTTGCGAGCAGGTTGTCGCTGGCATCGCCAATCCACAAACCCGGCTCAGGCGTGAACCAGTCTTGTCGGCGCAGCCATTGGACGGCGGCGTCGAGGCGTGGGTCATCGAGTATTTCGGGTTTGTCACTTTTTGCTGCCGGGGGCTCGACGCGCAGCCAATCGTGGCCGTTCCAGAGCCATCGGCTCTTGTCGCGGTCGCTGATTGCGAAAAGGCGCATTCGGACGGTGTCGTTCTCGAGCTCGAAGATGAACCGCGGTTTTGCCCCGTGAACGATGCAGAGATCGTCCCAATCGGGTTCGCTGTGCACACCGGTTTTGCGGAGGTGTGTGATTAGCTTGTGACTGAGTTTGCGGATGGGCACGGCAGGCTTTTCCAGGATACCGGCCAAGAGTTCCGGGTTTGGCGCGTTTTTGAGCAAATAAATGACATGATCAACCGCGACCAGCGATGGCCGGCCTGCAAAGAACGCTGCACGTGCCAACGGGAAGATTTCGCCGCTTGGCAGGCGCAATCGCTGAACCAGCAAGAGATTTCCATCGATTGTCTCGAGTGCGGGGACGAACTCGGCCAGTTGTCCCAGGAAAACCACGTTATCCGGTTTGCCGGCCCATTCGATCCACGGTGGATTTCCCCAGTTGGCCAGCCATTGGAGCAAATCGATGCCGCTCAGCCGCAGCGGTTCGCCGTCCCTGGCGCCGTTTGAATATGTGGCTGCGAGCCATTGAATGAAATCCCAGTCACGCGGAGGAAAAAGCTCCTCCTCATGCACGGCTCTGGTTGTCAGTTCGATCAGTTCTCCGAGGGTGCGCTGTTTTTCACCGGTCCGGGGGCGGAAAAGTGCAAAGTCAATTCCGAGCTCGTGCAATCCTGTGTGGGACGGCGAGGGGACGAGGCGCGCCAGAACTCTCAAGTGAGCGCGAGGCGCATCGAGGTGTGCGGGTGTCGGGGGGAGGAGCCATTCCTCGATGGCATTGAGCCGTTTGTTTTCCTGTTCGATGGCCTGGACCTCGGCTAGTCTGGCGTGATTGGCGTAGCCGCTCAGTTCGGTTGGCAGTGGCCGGTCTGTGCGGAGGAACAGGAGCGCCAGTTCCTCAAGTCGGCCTTTGCCTTTTGCTTCCAAGAGCCTTGGCCACCAATCCGTGCCGGGGAAATCTCTGCGCGCCAAGGAAAGTTTCTCGAAATAATCTTCCAGCAACAGCCATGCGCGTTGTGAATCTGCGCAATCAGCAAGGAGCTTCAAGACCTCGGTGCGTTCTTCGACGGCCGCTTTTGAATCCGCCAATTCGCGGCGGAGATCAGCAAACGCGCCATAAGCGTTTCTGAGCACCGACTGGTTTGCGTCGTACTTGCTTGTTACCGGGCTTCGCCCTGACCCACCGTTCCTGATTTTTCGCATTGTCATGTAGTGCGCTTACGCGGCGCCTGCATTTATCCGGCACCCGCCGGCGATGCGGCCGCTCCCGTTAGCCTCACCAGAACGCGACGTCAAAACACGGCGCGTCCATTCATATCCTATTCTCCTATAGGAAACCGATCACTTTGACAACAGGTTTTTCAGTTTTTGAGACTTTATGTCTGCAACAGCCGGATCAGGACGGTGGCCGTTGTTCACACGAAGCATCTGGAATGGAGCGGCTTGCCGGCGCTTTCAACGGAGGGCGAATTGTGAGCTGCGCCGAGCACTTCAGCACTGCTGTCTCACGTCAATGGCGGCGGAGGGTTCACCTGCGGTGGCGCAGCGGCGTGCTGCGGGAAGCGGGGCAATCCAAACAACGCCATGAACCGTTCCTTGTAGTGCGATTCGAGGAACGAAAGCAAAAGGAAAGGCAGCACAACCGCAAAAGTCAGCAAAGCATCCACGAGAACACCCCACAAAAACTCAAGTATTTGCGGCCCGCCCCCTTGAGTCAGGTTCAGAACCAGAAAAACGATGACAAACGGTGAACTGATCACGAGCCACCCGCCCAATATGAAGACCCCAAACCATGCCAACAAACGCGGGGGACGATAGACTCGCTTGCACATCAGTGCGGACAACACAAGTGCAAGCGCGGTCAGCAAAGAAAGGAGCAGGAGTGCAACCACGAACACGGCTGTTACCGGGACCAGTTCGGACAAATCGCTTCGTATCAAATAAGCAAGGATGGAACTGGCGCTGATGATCAGAGTTGATACAAGGAACACAACGGGTTTCGACAGCCCTGCAAGATAACCTGTCAGCAGCCACAAAACTGCCACCCCGAACGCCAGCGAGGTTAATGCGAGCGCCAAATAATCGTTGGCATCCGAGAACATTTCCGGAGTTGCAGCTTTCAGTACAACGTCGATGAGCCAAATCACGCCCATCGGCACCAGCACCCACCACGCCTGTGGCCGGCGGTTTGCCGGCAGAAGCAGCAGGAGCAACACCGCGATCCATGGCACAAACTGTGGCAGCAAGCTCGGCGGCACCCATTCGTAATTGACACGGGGCCCTTCCTTGTCACCCAAACCACCGAGATCAGCAATTGCAGCGACCTGAACCGGACCTCGCACAGTTGTTGGTACTCGCCATGAGTACGAACAGGTGCCGCCTCAGCCGAACTCGAATTTGCCCGAAGCAACTTTGCGGTCCCCTTGGTAAACTGCAAACTCGGGCTGAACAATACTCTGATCGCTGATCAACCTGTACTCCATGCCGCCCTGGCCGCGGAGTTCATAATTAAAAACCAATGTCTTGCCACGGCGCACAATGGAAACGGAATTCGTCAATGGCCCACCCGAAATCAGCGTGGTTTGGCCGCTGGTTTGAACCTTGACCGATTCCGACTTCGCAAGGTCCTGTGGACGGCTTGAAAGCACAGCTCGACGTCCGTCGGCTTTGAGGCTGACATTGTCGAGCATGTAGCTGCCCACCGGAACGCGCTCGACAGGCGCCGGGCGGTCAAGCACAAGAGCGCGTTTCTGGCTGGTCATGACGATCCGATCGATGTGCTTGCCTGTGACTGCGATTTCACCGAGCTCAGCCCGCGTTTCTTTCAGTTCGAGGCGCCGTCCGGCAGGGCTTTTGTTGGTGTCGAACCGGTGGCTTAAAGCGTACAAATGTCCCCGGAAGAACAGTTCGTCCGGCAGTACAAACATGCTTGGGTCACTGTTGGACGCGCTCAGCGGCTGGTCACGATGTTCCCATGGGCGGAGAAGCAACGTAAGCGCTCCTGACTTTTCGGTGGGTTGGTCGATGATTCCGATTTCATGATCAGTTCCGTCTATCGTGGTTTTGCCCTGCCAGAAAGACCGGACTTGGACGTTCGCATGCAGCCGGGACCCGACCGGCAACGGAAACAGGTTCAAATCGACAAGGAATGGTTGCTCAGCCTCTTTGGTCGGGACTGTGATGTGCACATTCTTGAATGAGCCGTAATTGGTGAAAGAAAACTCGTTGGTGAAGACGCCAGCGGGATCATCGGTCAAATCCAGATTCCTGTTCAAATCGAGATAAAGAACATTGCTCGTTCGGTCCCAGACCATGGCCATTGGAGGCGCATCCTTGAAACGAACCGAGTAGCGGCCAAGATCATTTTTTTCAATATTGGGCGGCAGTTTCGGCGTGTCCGGCAATGATTCCGCCGTCACGCTGGAAACATTGACATATCCATTGGTCAGCTCCCTGTATGCAAGGTCAATGACAATGGCCGGTCCGGGGGCTGGGTTGTTGCGTTCGGTTGATTCGGCTGACGTTGCGCGCGGGAGGGCAACAAGAACTGTCAAAGCGGCAAGTTGGCAAAGGCAACAGAATAAGCTTGCAACTCGCGACATCAACAGCCTGAGTTTGCGATCTTGATCGCGCGCGATTGCTTGTTGGTGGCGGCATTCACGCGCATTTCCTTCGCACAACATGAGTTCTCATTACCACACACTATGACGCTCAGCAAGGAATTAGTATTGCTGTGGGCAGGCACCGGCATTCGACACAACATAGAAGAAATAAGATTTGACGGCAGGCCAGCCGCTGTCGAATATCACAGGTAATAGTCTGACAGGACGTCGGTTCTGACGGTTTGTCTCAAAAGCGATTTTGCAAAACTTCGGCGGCTGGAAACGGAGCTTGCGGCTACGAACTCGATCATTCGAATCTTTCAATGTTGTGTTTTGGGAGCAGCCCTGTGCGCTTGTGAAAGCTCACTAATCGGCGCACAAATCACATACATGGGAACTGTGTCCGGCTGGGATCCGGTTTACGCCCCCAGCTTGTTTGCTGTAACGTTGGGCGTTTTTACCATGGACCCTTGGAGGTACCCATATGTTTACGGCGTGGACGAATATGGCAACATGAACGAAACCGGCTACAGCAAGGCGGTTGGCGATGGGAATTTCATCCCTCTCGATTCCACTTTCGCAACCAGTGCAGTTGGTAGTTCCGCCTTTAGGCGGTTCGGGTGGCGGTTGGAGAATCCGTGTGCTTCGAACACAGGCGAAAGCCTGCACTACGAACCGCTGCGGTTTGCAGTCCCGTTTTCAGGCCGCAGTGGAGCAGTGCGTGAACCTGCAGCAGTTTGCCAATCGGACAGGAGTGTGGTAAAGGATGCGCATGCTGCGTGTGCGTGCGTTATGGCTGGCAGTGAGTTGTCTGGGGCTCATTGGCGTTCCAACATTGGCTTCCGAACCTGTCCTGAGAGTGTTGTCGGGCGGACAAGGTGAAACCAATCTGTTGCGAAATCCCGGTTTTGAACTGGTCCAGAACGGCAGTTTTGTCGCATGGCAACGCGCGCCTCAAGGCTGGCGTATCGCAGCGGGTGAAGGGCGGCTGAACAGTCAAGCGCTGGCTTGTAGTGCGCCGGATGCCACCGGCTGGTATGGCGCCAGCCAGACGCTGACGTTGAATCAATCGGAACCTGCGCCGATTGTTGTTCGAGGATGGAGCCGGGCCGAGGATGTCAGCGGCGGCAGCGACAGCGATTATTCACTTTATGTGGACATTATATACCGCGACGGCACACCATTGTGGGGGCAAACGGCGAACTTCAGCACCGGGACACATGACTGGCAACTGCGGCAGGTGGTTATAATGCCGCAAAAACCTGTGCGGTCTCTCACCGTCTATTGTCTATTCCGCAAGCACTCCGGCAAGGCATGGTTCGACGACATAGAACTGTCGGAAGTCACTACGCCGAGCGGGGCCGTAATGTTCCAAGGGACGCCGATGGCAAAAGCCTCTTGGACGAACCCGCCCGCGGTCAATCCGTTGGTGCGTTCAACTTCAGACGGCCTGCGTCTAACGCTCGATGGTGGGCGGGTGACATCTCTGAGTGTGGACGGCAGGGAATTGTCGTCGGGTGTGCCTGCTGGTTTTCTTGCCCGGGACGTGGCAGCGAACTCGGATGTATATGCATTTACCAACCAGGAATGCCCAGAGCTCGGCTTGCGGCTGGCCCTAACTACAAAAGCCGAGACAAACCACATCGCGATCGAGGGGCGCGTGTCATCAACCAGCACAAACGATCGATCGATACTGTTGGTATTTGCTCTGCCTGTGGATGCAATCGGTTGGACGTGGCATGATGACATCAGGCGCAGTCGAAGCATCCTTGATGGCGGCAGCGAATACCAGAACGTGACAACGGTCGGATGCGGCACCACAGGCACATTGTCACTTTATCCAATCGCTTGCGTCGAAGACGGCCGCAGTGGCCTGGCCATGGCAATCGACATGGCGCAGCCGGCGCAGTACCGGCTGCTTTACCATGCCGGAACCCGGCAGTTTCTGATTGCATACGATTTCGGTCTTGTGCGGGACACCGCGCGGTTTCCCTCGGCAGCGGATTTTCGTTTTATCATTTATCGGTTTGATCCGAAGTGGGGGTTCCGGGCCGCATGGGAGAAACTGATGGCCATTTTCTCCGAATACTTCGTTGTGCGGTCGCTTCAACAGGGCATTTGGATGCCATTCACCGACGTGAGCACCGTGGAGGGTTGGGAGGATTTTGGGTTCCGTTACCACGAGGGCAACAACAACGTGCCGTTCGACGATGCACACGGCATTCTGAGTTTCAGGTACACAGAACCGATGACATGGTGGATGTCGATGGCGCCAGAATTGCCGCGGACGTTGGCCGCGGCGTTGGAGGTGCGCGACACACTGGCCGCCGGTCCGACCGGTTTTCAGAGAAGCATGGCCGAGGTGTCTCGTTCTGCTGCAATGTTCGACGAGGAAGGCAATCCAGCGCTGCTTTTTCGCGACACGCCGTGGGCGAACGGGGCGGTTTGGAGTCTGAATCCCAACCCGTTCCTGCCCTCGGCGCCAAACGCGGCTACCATTTACTGGAACGATTCGATTCGCGACCGGCTTTACGGGCCGGGAGCGAACGGTCATTTGGACGGTGAATACCTTGATTCACTCGAAGGCTATGTGACCGCAAACCTGAATTTTCGGCGCGAGCATTTCGCGCACACGACAGTGCCTTTGACATTTTCCATGGACAGCCGCCAACCTGCGCTGTTCAAGGGATTGGCCGTGTTCGAGTTTGCCAAGTGGATCAGCTCGGACCTGCACAACATCGGGAAACTGTGTTTTGCCAATGGCTTGCCTTATCGCTTCTCCTTTCTTTGTCCGTGGCTGGACGTCATGGGCACAGAAACCGACTGGCTGTCGGACGATCAGTATCGGCCTGCCGACCATGCCACGATGAGCCTGTGGCGCACAATGTCGGGCCGCAAACCGTATCTGCTGCTGATGAACACCGACTTTGACAAGTTCGGTCGTGAAATGGTGGAACGGTACTTTCAACGGTCGTTGTTTTACGGGATGTACCCGTCCATGTTCAGCCACAACGCCGCAGACAATCCCTACTGGCGGAATCCCGCGTGGTATAACCGCGACCGGCCTTTGTTTCGCCGTTACATTCCAATCATCCGGCAGGTCGCCGAAGCAGGCTGGCAGCCGGTCACAGGCGCAGTCTGCGATCATCAGGAGGTCATGGTCGAGCGATTCGGTCCCGCGGCTGACGGCACGACTTATTTCACGCTCCTGAATGAGAGCACGAATGCAATGACGGCTTTTCTGACCCTGTCCGGCAAGTCAACTGAAGAGCAGGATCGCTTTGCGGCAGTGGAACTGCTGAGCAACGAACGGTTGACCCGCACCACCAACGGCTGGCCCATACACCTTGGGCCGGGAACAACAGCGGTCTTAAGACTTCAACCCATTGCAAGGTTTTCGGGCGCAACGGTGGAATCAACGGGCCGATTCCGCATGATCGTGCAAGCCCCGTTGAAATCAACCCAGGTTCTGGAAGTTTCAACGAACTTCATGCACTGGACACCTCGCATTACGAATGTCATTTTGTTTTCGCAGACCGAGGTGACGGATGAGTTTGACCTTGGTTGTCTGCAGCGATTCTACCGATTGCGCTGGTCCGAGTAGAGGGCGTGACGTGGAGCCGGCTGACGCAAAGGCCCGGTTTTGATTGCATCTGCCGACGCTCAGGAGTAGGATTCCGACGATAAGAGCAATCAAACCCTCAACAGTGTCATACCATGAAAACCCGAATCTCGGTTTTGCTTCCGGTCTTGCTGGCAATAATGCTTAACACCAGCCATGCGGGGCACTTCAAACGGATTACCATTGACGGGTCCTTTGCTGACTGGGCGGGCGTGCCAGTGGCAGCCGTGGACGACGAAGAAGTTCCCGGGCAATATGATTTCAAGGAGTTGTATGTGGCCAATGACGACCAGTATGTGTACATCCGTGTGCGGCTCCACGCGCCAAGCGATTACACGGCATGGCATCATCAGGTCTTGATTGACAGCGACGCTGATCCGGGCACGGGCTTCGCGTGGCTGGGCGTTGGTTCCGAATTGCTGATCGAGGACGGCTGGGGGTATCAGCAGAAAAACGGCTCTTTCAACGAAGGCCCTGCGAGCAATCTGGATTGGGCTGCTGCGCCGTCGGGCACCGCCGATGAATTCGAAGCACGCATTTCGCGCAATGTGCTCGATGCCGATGGCCTGCCGGTATTCACGCAGGACTACTTCGCCATCGTCCTGCACACTGAAAACCTGAGCTGGCAGACTGTCGATGTGGTGCCAAACGGAGAGGGATTCTTCTACGAGTTTGCTCCCACTCCACCGGTCTTCAGCGGTTCGCAGAATCTGCTTGGCCTGACCACTGCGACATGGCGTTACAATCAGTCCGGTGCCAGCCCGGGCGCTGATTGGATGCAATTGGAATACAGCGACCAGGGAGGCAACTGGGCTGATGGCTCCGGGCTGTTCGGCTTCGGCGCGGGCCCCGGCGTTTATCCTCACCCGATTAACACTCCACTGGCGACAGGCAATACCGCCTATTATTTCCGAGCCCATTTCACTTGGGACAAAGACACAATTGGCGTTGGGCTGTTGGCCTCGACCTACCTTTCGGACGGTGCGGTGTTTTACCTCAACGGAGCCGAGATCAAGCGATTGCGCATGCCCGACGGTGACGTTCAGCACTCAAGCCCGGCAACCGGTGGCCCGTCAATCCCCGGACAACCGGAAGTTTTCGGTCTGCCTGCGGCTGCTTTGGTTACTGGCGACAATGTGCTGGCTGTCGAGGTGCACCAAACACCGAGCACGGAGGGCGAACTGGTGTTCGGCCTGAGCTTGGATGCAGGAGATCGTTTGCCGCCGCTCATTGAAGACCCGTCGCAACCTGCAGACCGCACTGTTGTCGAAGGCCAATCAACAACTTTCAGCCCCGGGCCTGTGAGCGGCACCCAGCCGTTCTCATACCAATGGTACAAGGATGATTCCCCAATCCCCGGCGCAACATCAGCCACATACACAATCCCGGTTGTGCTGGTTGCTGACGCAGGATTGTACCGAGTCGAGATCAGCAATGCATCGGGGCAGACGATCAGCAGCCGCGCAGCCAGACTGACAACCACGGCTGTCGAGGTTGCTATTGCGGACCCGGGGCAGCCGGCGGACTGGCAGGTGATCGAAGGGCAGGCGACAACGTTCACCGTCGTTGTGACCGGGTCGCCTCCGCTGACTTACCAGTGGTACAAGGATGACGCTCCAATCCCGGGAGCAACTGCGCCCGAATACACGATCCCGGCGGTGAGCTTGGCCGATGCAGGGCTTTACAAGGTTACAGTGGCCAACAGGCTCAACAGTGTCACCAGCCGCGCAGCAAAACTCACGGTTTTGAGTGATACTCAGCCGCCGACGCTGAGCCGTGTCACAGGCTCGGGCCGAAGCGTAGTGGTTCTGTTCTCCGAACCTGTGAACGAATCCACCGCCAATGACGCGCGCATCTATGCAATAGACGGCGGCGTCACGGTCGAGTCGGCCCAGCGCGATCCAGCCAACCCCCGCCAAGTAACACTGGTCACGTCGCCAATGGCATTCGGGTCTGTTCACGTGCTGACGATCACCGGCATCAAGGACATGTTCAACAACGCAGCCACCCTGTCCGCCCAATTCAGGACAACGATCAGTATCGACGGGAGTTTTGATGATTGGACGGGGATCGAGCCGGCCGCGAGTGAACCACAGGAAACTCCTGAGGGCATCGAGTTCAAGGACATTTACGTTGCCAGTGACGCCGACTTCATTTTTGTCCGATTCAGTTTTCACGCGGAAGTTGGGCCGTTGGGCGTGGGCCATTATTACCACATTCTTGTCAACGCCGATAATGACGATCAGACCGGATTGCTTGGGTATCGCGGGAGCGAGCTGATGATCGAGAACGGCAATGGTTACCAACAGAAAAACGGCGGGTTTAATGAGGGCGAGGTTGCTGATCTGGGATTCGAGTTGGCGCCAACAACCGCCGCCAGTGAATTCGAGTGCTGCATATCGCGCAAAGCCACCTATCCCACTGACGGCCTGCCGATCTTCGCGCATGACACGATTCAATTCTACCTCGAGCTAATCACTTCGAATTGGGCGCTGGCAGACGTCGCCCCAATCGGCGGCAGTGTTGTTCATGCGCTTGCGGAAATACCTCCGCAACCTGCCCAACTGAACGTGCAGTTGGTCAACAAGCAGGTCCAGATTACTTGGGCCGGTCCGGGCACGCTCGAGTGGTGTGAGAATCTCTCCACCGGCATTTGGACGCCTTTGTCCGGCGCAACCAGTCCTTATTTGGTTTCACCGACGGCTCCGGCTCGTTACTTCCGCCTGAAGCAACTTTAGCGCGCATATTTCGCAGCCCGGCGGAGCCTGAACCATGGTTGAATTGCGGGCAGGCACTCGGTGCCTGCACACATTGACGAAGCGGTCTGCCACGCCGGGCTGCGACATATCCGCTGCGACTCCGTCGCAGGGAAAAGCACCCTGGAAATAAAGTGCCAGGCTCGTTGTTGGGGTTTTGCCCCCGGATTGTGGCATGGCGCGCAGATTGGCCCTGGTTTCAATCGGCGGCTGGTGAAGTCTGTTGGGAAACCTCTCGCATGCTGATATGGTGCCAGGCACGTTGTTACGCCCGCGACCGTTAGACTTCCGCCTTTAGGCGGACTTGAAACAAGCACTCATTGGCGCAGTAAATTCTTTGAACGTTCTGCGTTGAGCGTTGTAAGTTGAGCGTTCCCGGACAGACGACCGGCGGGTCAACCGAAAGGAACGCTCAACGTCCAACGTTCAACGGCATAGCGTTCATCAGCGGACGCAGGTGCCGGGTCACTGCCCGCCAGGCAACTTTGGTTCCGGCTACGCCAGGCTGCGAAATATGCGGGCCAAGCAGGTGTGTCGCCGTGCGCGACTCAGTCAATTACTCGGCTGTTTCGGACGGCTGCCGCAGTATTTTCAAACCGTCAAGGAGATAGAGAACTCCCGAGAGCAATGTGCACAGCACTGCGGCCGCGGCGGCGAGACGGAGCAAACTGTCCCCGGCTTGGAGCAGCGACCCAAACACGCACGCCAGTTGCAACACAGTCGCCGCTTTCCCAACAGGCCGCGGATGGACAGCGCGTTGCCCGACCCGCACTCCAACTGCCACGACAATCAACAGCAACATCGCGTCGCGGCACAGCACAGTTGCTGTCAGCCACAAAGGTATCCTGTCCACGTGCGGTCTGTCGGCGAGGCTGAGGATCACCAATGCAAGCGTTAACAGCAGCTTGTCAGCGAGCGGGTCGAGAAGCGAACCAATCTCTGTTTGCTGGCCGAATCGCCGGGCAATGTAACCATCGGCGACGTCCCCGACAGCCATGATTGCCAGCAGTGCGATGCTTAGCCAGCGATACGACTCTGCGCCCGATCTGATATACGCCAGCAGTATGACAGCGAAAACCGGCACAAGGGCGATTCGGCCCAGCGTGATCCGGTTGGCAGTTGTCATTTGCACAGCGGCAATTTGCGCCGGAAACCGGCAATTCGTCAACCTGCACTCGCATTGGGAATGCGCTGCAAGAAAATGCAGGCAGGACACTGCATCCCCAACAACCGTGTTGTCTTTGACAAATGCCGGGGGCCGCGAGCCCTGCATTCCATGTCAGCATCCATGACATCCAGCAAGTTTGCTATGCTGCCATTATGAAGTCGCGGCCTTCGGTGTACCCGGCATTGGCGAGGCGCGCCCTTATGAGCTCTCTTGCGCCGCGTTTTGAAACATAGCCAAGCACAAAAACTTCATTTGGGATTGGCAACGCTTCAGGGCCAATCACAGCCCTGTCTCGAAAACGGCGCGTCTGTTTTTGGGGGTCAATGTCGATGTAGCCGTTGATTTCGACGCCATGTTTGGTGAGGTGTTCGGCGCGCAATCGAGTTTCGCGGCCTGCCCCCCAAACGAGTATTCGGCGTTCCATGGCCACGTTGGCATGCAACCATCGCGCGATGTACTCTGCTTTGCATTTGTAGAAAGCTTTGGTGCGATATCTCGGGTCGGTCCTCGACAGCCGCTTGAGCGAATCGTGCCAGATCACCAGTTCGCGCGGCACCTTGGCGATCCGCACGCCTGCTTCAAGCCATCTCAACCACAACTCGTAATCCTCCGGGAAATCCCCTTCCCGATAGCCGCCAAATCTGTCCGGCAACTCCCGCCTGAACATGACGCTTGGATGCACCAGCGGCGATTCGATGAACCGGTTTAAGGAAATCTGTTCGTGCGAAAGGAGCGTGTTGAGCCAATCCACATGCAACGCAAAACCAGCGCTGCGCGACCGGTCGCCGCCGAATCCGACAAGACAACCAACGACGCCGATCTGCGGGTGCGCAGCAAGAAACTCAGCCTGCGTTTCCAGCCGGTCCGGATGGCTGTAATCGTCGGCGTCCATGCGCGCGACAAAACGGCCGCGGGCCAGCTCGAGTCCGGTATTGAGCGCCGGAACAATCCCGCGTGATTTGCTCTTAACAGGGCGTATGCGCTGGTCTGTTTTTGCCAGTCCTTCCAGCATGGCGAAACTGCCGTCTTCGGAAAAATCGTCAACTACGATCAGCTCCCATTCTCTGAGTGTTTGGCTGCAGATGCTCGCGATGGCTCGTTCCAACGTCTCGGATGCGTTCCGGACGGGCATCAACACACTGACCATTGGCTCGTCCACTGTTTGCGACCATGTGCCTCGGACTCGTCAGCGCTTCTGTGGACGAACGCTCAAGAGCCGCCAGGCGAAGCTTTTACTTGTCACCAAACTGTAACTTTGCCGCCCCGGTCTTGTAACAGGTTCAACATAGTTTTCCAACAGTTGATCGGCGTTTGATTGCCGTGTCACAAGAAAGCCATAAGCGAAACCAAAGTGAACATCACGACCAAATCCAGCAAAAGGCCGTGCCTTGCGGGATTGATACTCGCCGGGGCGGTTGGAGCGATTCTGTTCAGCCCAGTGGTTACGGCTCAATCCGTGGATGCCCTCTTGGACAAGCTTGTCGAGAAAGGCGTCCTCACGGTCAAAGAAGCCAATCAACTCCGCGAAGAAGCTGACAAAAACTTCACAACAGCATACTCAGCCAAGAGCGGAATGCCAGAGTGGGTTACAGCATTCAAGATCAATGGGGATTTGCGAGGGCGATATGAGGGTTTCTTTTACGACGATGACGCGACGGTTGACCGCCATCGCTTTCGGTACCGTGCACGGCTCGGTTTTACTGCGGCGCTGAAGGACGATTTCGAAGTCGGGCTTCGCCTCGGCAGCGGCGAGCTGGACGCGTCGGGGATGATCGACCCCATCTCGAACAATCAAACACTCAAAGACGATGCCTCGAAAAAAGGCATTTTCATCGATTTGGCCTATGGGAAGTGGAGTCCGATCCACACCGGCGAATGGAACGGCTCAATGACACTTGGGAAAATGGAAAACCCGTTTATCTTTCCAAGCACTTTGATGTTCGATCGCGACTACACGCCGGAGGGAGCGGCGATCGAGCTGGCCTATTCCCCCGTGGTCGAGCACTCGATAAAGCTGGTCGGCGCAGGATACATCTTGGATGAATTGAGCGGGGACAGCAACGACCCCTACGTGCTGGGCGCGCAACTCCGGTGGACCGGCACGTGGACCAGACACGTCGGCAGTGCTCTCGGCGTTTCCGGATGGGCGATGGCAAACAAAGATCAGTTGGTCAATTCTGGCGTGCCAAACTTCGGCAAGGGCAACACGCGCGATGAAACCGGGCGCCTGGCGCGCTCGTTCAATCCGGTCCAGGTTGACGGATCATTCACTTACACCATGGACAGTGTGCCGATGTACAGCGGTCCATTTCCGATTTCACTGTTTGGTGAATACCTGAACAACCCTGCTGCGCCGCGCAAGAACGACGGTTGGGCTGTTGGAATTGTGTTCGGCAAATCAGGAAAGAAAGGCTTGTGGGATATTTCGTACCAATACCGATTTCTCGCCGCCGACGCATGGTACGAGGAATTCACAGAATCCGACTTTGGCGCAAACTATGTTGCAGCGCCGGTCGGCGGCAGTCGTGGTTACGGAAGCGGGACGAATGTCCGAGGGCACATCGTCCGCGGCCAGTTCTCGCCCTATGATCACCTGATTTTTGCTGTGACGTACTTTTTGACCGAACTGATTGAGGAAACACCTGATTCATCTGACAGTGGCACCGGGCGCCTGCAGGTTGACGCTACATTGAAGTTTTGAACAAACCACGATGAAACCTTTGCACGAAATAGAATCGCAACCAGTGAGTACTCAAACCAAGGAACAAAAAATGAAAAGCCGCATATGCCGTTCAGCGTTCGCCATCGGTGCAGCCGCTCTTACAGCGGCCGCACAGGTCCAAGCTGCGACAACCATTACAGCCAAAGGCTCTGACACTTTGGTCATCCTTGCGCAGAAATGGGCCGAGGTTTACATGGGCACGCATCCAGGCGTCAAAATCCAAGTGACAGGCGGCGGTTCTGGCGTGGGATTTGCCGCGTTGCAAAACCGCCAAACAGACCTGGCCAATGCTTCCCGGCCAATCAAGGCCAGGGAAATCGAAGCCTGCATCAAGGCTTTCGGCAAACGCCCGACCGAATACAAGGTCGCCATTGACGGCTTGTCAGTGTACGTCAACGCAGACAATCCTGTCACCGAAGTTACTGTCGAACAGCTCGAGCAGGTTTTCACCGGCAAAATCAAGAATTGGAAAGAACTTGGCGGCCCGGACATGCCGATCACAGTGTACAGCCGCGAAAACAGCTCGGGCACGTATGAGTTCTTCAAAGAACATGTGCTCAAGGGGAAAGACTTCGTGGCGAGCGCACAGACGATGCCCGGCACAGCGGTGGTTCTTCAGGCGGTTGCAAAGGACAAACGCGGCATTGGATACGGGGGCGCCGCCTATGGTGCGGGCGCAAAGCATCTTCTTGTCAAAGCCGATGCGAGTTCTCCGGGCATCGAGCCAACCGAGGAGAATGTTGTCAGCCAGAAATACCCAATCTGGCGATACCTTTACATCTATGTTAACCCTGCACTGGACAAGGGTGAAATAGCGGCTTACCTGCGCTGGATTCGGAGCGATGAAGGTCAGGCCGTCGTGAAAGAGGTCGGGTACTTTCCGCTCCCGCCGCACTTGCGGGAGAAATAACCGGCCTCTCCCTGTGCTGGATTGGCAACGTCCTTGATCTTGATCATAGTGCCCTGCTGGGAGAAGGTTGCGGTAGGGCGTGATTTCGCGGGGACGCGGAATCCCGCCATGGTTTCGGTTTTCGACAAGGCATGCAGAAGGTGAGCGCTGCCAGAAAACGGACAATTGGCTGGATGGGTGTCCACCGTGGACATCGCGCGCGGCCATTGGAATGGTTGGCGGAAAAACTGATATTCCTTGTCTCGCTTTCGGCGATAGTCGTCATACTGCTCATTTTCCTGTTTGTTGCTCGCGAGGCTATGCCCATTTTTCTGGGCCAGATGAACAGCGCCCTCGTTCTACCAACCATCCCGGTCGAGGAGATCGATAAGGTCGGCCCGGAAGAACTTCGTCGGTACCTCGGGCTCACCAAGAAGCAATTCGCCGAAATGGACCGTGACACGCTGAAGACGTTGATGGAGGTTCGGATCGAGGCTCAGGTTGAGATTCCGCCGCAATTCCGCGAAGACAAAGACGCACGCATCAACACCACTGAATGGCGTTATCTGTTAAAACCGCATCAGTGGACCGGCTATGACAGGCCGGTTTACATATGGCAGCCGATCGGCTGGATAAAGAAGTACAACATTATCCCCCTGCTAATCGGGAGTCTGAAACCGACATTGGTTGGGTTGTTGTTTGCCACGCCGCTGGCGATCGGCGCGGCCATTTACGTTTCGCAGCTTGCCGGAGATCGCACACGCGAACTCGTCAAGCCCGCCATCGAGCTGCTGTCGGGCATCCCATCCGTGGTCATAGGGTTCTTTGCGCTTCTTGTTATGGCGAGCGTCCTGCAGTCTTTGTTCAGATACGAGGTGCGGTTGAACGCGTTTGTCGCCGGGATTGCGCTTGGAATTGCCGTTATACCAATTGTGTTTTCGATCTCTGAAGATGCGCTTACCAGTGTTCCCCGGAGCTACACACAAGCTGCGCTGGCACTTGGCGCATCCCGCTGGCAGACAGCATATCAGATAGTTCTTCCTGCTGCGCTTCCTGGCGTTTTTGCCGCGGTTGTTTTGGGATTCGGCCGTGCCATCGGTGAAACCATGATTGTGCTGATGATCTGTTCGGCAAGCGTTGTGTCGTGGAACATATTCGAGTCTGCCCGCGGCATAACAACCACAATTGCAGCCGAGATGGCTGAAGCTGTCACAGGCGGGCATCATTACAGGATTCTGTTCATGCTTGGCGCTTTGCTGTTCGCAGTGACGTTTCTGTCGAATCTCGCCGGTGACATCATCATCCACAGGCTGAAGGCAAAGCTGGAGGGGAAAAAATGACGGACGCTCGGGTCATGAATGGGCAGACCGTCACCGGGCACTTTCGTGCCGAGCGGAGAGACGTCGGCTCACACTTTTTTACGGCACTGACCGGGCTGTCCACGTTGTTCATACTCTGCATTCTTGCAGTAATTCTGATCAACATCACATGGAACGGCTGGCAGGGATTGTCATGGCGGTTCATCACCACAATCCCGAAAAAGGACTTTTTTGACATTTCCACTACGGGTGTTCTGCCGATGATAGTTGGGACAACAGTCCGGGTTTTCGTGATGACATTCTTCGTGTTGCCGGTAGGCGTGATAACAGCAATTTATTTGACCGAATACGCTCCCGTGCGTTCGCCCGTCACGCGAATCATTCGCGGCGCAGTCAACAATCTGGCAGGGGTGCCTTCGATTGTTTTCGGGCTGTTCGGCCTCGGTTTTTTCATTAATTTCATCGGACATCACATGGACACAATTCTCCGCAGTCCAGAGCCGACGTGGAGCCATCCATCGATTCTGTGGGCCTCGCTCACCCTGGCTGTGATGACATTGCCGGTGGTGATAGTGGCTACGGAGGAATCTCTGCGCGCGATTCCAATGGGCCTGCGCGAGGCAAGTCTTGCGCTAGGCGCGACAAAGCTCGAAACGATCATCAAAGTCGTTTTGCCACAGGCGCTGCCGGGAATAATGACCGGCGGGATTTTGGCGGTGAGCAGGGCCGCAGGCGAAGTGGCGCCCATTCTGTTCACTGGTGTTGCCTACTACATGGCCGACCTCCCGAAACGTCTGACAGACCAGTTCATGGACCTTGGCTACCACGTGTTCGTCCTCTCGACGCAGTCCCCGAACATCGAGCAAACACGGCCGATTCTGTACGCTACCGTCATTGTATTGCTTGCGTTAACATTTGCACTCAACGTAACTGCTGTTCTAATCCGCGCCCGGGTCCGGAAAAGGCTGCGCGCATTGGGCTAGAACCGAACACCAAGAATGCACGACACAACGCTCAAACCGCTCGAAGTTGGCCGAGCTGCAAGCGCCGAACTGCCCCCAAGCACGGGCAAAGCTAATTTCATCGAGGTGCAAAACCTGTCGCTTTGGTACGGTGACGCTCAAGCTCTCAAAGAAATCACTTTCGATATTGGCGAACGCGTGGTCACAGCATTCATCGGCCCTTCAGGTTGCGGCAAATCGACTCTCCTGCGCTGTTTTAACAGAATGAACGACCTGATTGACAGCGTGCGGATTTCAGGAACAGTCAAAATCGGAGGGCACGATATCAATGCGCCCAAAGTGGACGTGATCGAGCTACGCAAGCGTGTCGGAATGGTGTTCCAGAAGTCAAACCCGTTCCCAAAGTCCGTCTATGACAATGTCGCTTACGGGCCGCGCCTGCTTGGAATCCGAAACCGCTCCGAGCTTAACGCAATCGTCGAGGAGAGCCTTCGCAAAGCGGCGCTTTGGGACGAGGTCAAAGACAGGCTTCATGAAAGTGCTCTGGGCCTGTCGGGCGGGCAACAGCAGCGGCTTTGCATCGCCCGCGCAATCGCAGTTGAACCTGAAATCCTCCTGATGGATGAACCGGCCTCGGCACTTGATCCACTCGCCACTTCGCGCATCGAAGACCTCATTCTCGAACTCAAGCGCGATTACACGATTGTAATCGTCACCCATAACATGCAGCAGGCAGCACGCATCTCGGACTACACCGCTTTCTTTTACCTCGGCGAGCTGATCGAGTATGGCCCCACGAGAAAGATTTTCACCAACCCCTCGCGGAAACAGACTGAAGATTACGTGACAGGACGATTTGGTTGAACCATGCTGGTGATATGGAAAGGCATTTTGAAAGCGACATGGCCACGCTGCAGGAAAAGCTGCTGTTCATGGCCAGCCACGCCGAACGCGCAGTGCGCCAAGCCATCGAAGCTCTCTCTTCGCGCAACGACGCATTGAGCGAGGCGGTCAAGGAAAGCGACGATATTCTGGACCGGCTCGAAGTCGAGATCGATGATCTCGCGGTCAGTTTGTTGGCGCGTGCGCCGCTTGCTTCAGACCTCCGCCTCGTCACCGTTGCGATGAGGATTTCACAAAACCTCGAGCGCGTGGGCGACGAGGCAACAAAGATCGCCAAACGCGTCCTCCAACTGAACAGCGATCTGCCGCTGAAAACCGCGGTCGAAATCCCGCCGCTGGCCGAGATGGCCCTTGACCTGTTGAAAGAGGCGCTCGACACCTTTTCAAGGCGCGATTCTGCCCCCGCACGCACCATCATCCAGAAAGACAAGGCAATCGATGAACTGAACCGACGGATACACCAGGAATTGGTTGATTTGATGACATCCGATGCTTCCACAATTGTTCGGTGCCTGCATCTGATGGTAATCGCAAAGAGTCTCGAACGAATCGGTGATCACGCCAAAAACATCGCCGAGGAGGTCGTCTATCTGTGCGAAGCACTGGACATCCGCCACCCGGCTTCAACAGGCCAGTCCGCAGTATGAAAGAGAAGATTCTTGTCGTTGATGATGAGCCGGATGCTGTCGAGTTGATCGAGTTCAGCCTGAAACAGGCCGGGTACGATGTCATCACCGCTGCTGACGGCGCAGAAGCCGTCCGGAAAGCCCAGTCGTTTCTTCCGAGCCTGATCGTTCTCGATCTCATGCTGCCCGAGATTGACGGGCTTGAAGTCTGCCGCCTCTTGCGCCGGAATCAATCAACCGCGTCAATCCCAATACTCATGCTCACCGCAAAGGCCGCTGAAGTTGACCGCGTTGTCGGATTTGAGCTGGGCGCCGAAGATTATGTGACAAAACCGTTCAGTCCGCGCGAGCTGGTTTTGCGCATCAAGCGAATACTTGAACGCGGGAAAAAGACGCCAACGAAGAAGGAACGCATGGCGTTTGGCGACCTTGTGATCGATTTGCCCTGCCACTCCGTGACGGTCAAAGGCAACCCGATCGAACTGACTGCCACCGAGTTCAGACTGCTGACCCTTCTCGCAGAACGCGCAGGCCGCGTCCAGTCCCGCGATCAGTTGCTCCAGGATGTTTGGAATTACGAAAAAGCCATTGACACTCGGACCGTGGACACCCACATGCGCCGCCTGAGAAAGAAGCTCGGCCAGGCAGCAAAACACCTGGACACAGTCCGAGGCGTCGGCTACCGATTCGTCGAATGACTCTTTGGGTCGCATTGGCAGTGCTCGCTGCCCTTGGCGCGCTGGCCGCGCACTTCTACTCGGCCAGAAAGCTCAATGCGCGCCTGCTGGCCGCTCGTGAAGAGATTGACCGGATCAAAGCATCTCATGCCACGACACTGGCAGAGTTGCGTGCCCAACAGGAGGCCGTCTTTAATAGCGTTCATGAAGGATTGCTTGTGCTCGATGTTTCCGGCCGGGTTCGGGCTTGCAACCGCGCTTTCAGGGAGCTGTTTGGAACCGATGCAGACCCGATCGGGAAGTCGTTGCTCGAGGTGTTACGAGTTCATGATCTTGCTGATCTGTTGCCCAGACTTGAAGGAGAGGACCGGGTGTTGGGTTGTGAATTTCGTTACCCGGGGCCGACGAAACAAATCGTCGAAGTCAACGCTACCGTCGTTAGAAGCCCGGCCGGCGACCGTCAGGGCGTCGTACTTGCATTTCGTGATCTTTCCAGAGTCAGACAATTGGAAAAGAGCGGGTCCGAGTTGATAGCCAACGTGAGCCACGAGCTGCGCACTCCGGTTTCCATGATAAAAGGTTATGTGGAAGCCATTCTCAGCAGTGCCAAGGATGACCCCGCCACATTGCAGCGTTTTCTCGGCACCATCGAGCGGCACGCAAATCGGCTCGCGATGTTGATCGAAGACCTTCTGACAAGTGCAGAGCTCGAGTCCGGGCGTGCCATCCTCAACCTCAATCCTGTCTCGCTCCGGAGCGTCGTGGATGACGTAATGAAAGAACTTGAAGATCGCGCCCGGTCGCGCAGTGTCACAATGTCAAATGATGTGCCCGACGTCGTCGTGCTCGGCGATGCGGACAGGCTTCAACAGGTGTTCACCAACCTGCTGGATAACGCCATCAAATACGGAAAACCCCAGGGCAGGGTCGCCGTGGGCGCAATGGCACTCGATGAAAAGCGCATTCAGGTGCACGTGGCCGATGATGGCCCCGGCATTCCTCCAGAAGCACTGCCGAGAATCTTCGATCGGTTCTATCGAGTGGACAAATCCCGCTCACGCGACCAGGGCGGCACAGGGCTCGGTTTGTCGATCGTGCGCGACATTGTCCGCGCGCACGGGGGAGAAGTCTGGGTCCAGAGCAAGCCGGGCCATGGGACGACATTTTTCCTGACGTTGCGAAGGCCGTCTGCAGGCTCAAAACCTGTGTGATTGCCAGCCCGGCACAGCCGGAACCAAAGCAGCCTGTGGGGCAGTGCGTC
>JARYMD010000160.1 GCA_029907285.1 Verrucomicrobiota bacterium
GAGTTTGTTGAGGAGGTGTTCAGGGTGTTGAGGGACAAGTTTGGTCCGAAGCGGAAGAGCGGTGCGAGGCGGATACCGGGGATGTTGCTGGGAGAGATGTATGCGTTGCGTGATTTGAAGGTGAACGCGATCGAGTAAGGCTTGGAAGGACGAAGTCGAGCAAAGGGGGCAGGGGCGTTTACAGAGATCGGAGTTTAGGCAAGCCGAAGGCTTGGCGACGGTGTTCGGCGAAGGTGGATTGTTTTCGTGTTTTGTTCTTGCTGGCTTGGCTGGCTTGGGTGATCAGGGTGAGACCCGCAGCGGGAGGGGTGTGCATGTCGGCTGAAAGGGCATTGTCGCGTCAAAGGTGAAGTTTCCGAGGACTGTTGTGAAGGGTTGGAGGGGTTTTGGTGCGGGCGCAGCAATAGAGTGACAGACACTTTATTTTGGGGCGGGCTCAACGCCACTGGCCTGAGCGGGACGGATGAGCAGAGCGGCGGTTAAGCTTTCATCTTGGCAAGGAATCGGGTGTTGAGGTTGCGAATGTGTTGTGGCGGAAAGGCCGGTTCTTGCTGAGGGCTGAAAATTATCCGAATGGGTCTCGGGATGAGGCGGGTGAGCGGCAGACCCGGCACAAGCGCCTTTATCTGGCCGCGATCATTCGGTTTCGGCTGGGTCGGCTGCGTGACACTCAGGCGTCGAGTGTCCAAGGCTTGCGCATTTGGCGAACCATTCTGAGCGCGTTGGCGGTGTCATCGCCAATGAATTCCTCCTTTGCCGGGTCCCACTTCAACTTGCGGCCAACTTTTATCGCAATGTTGGCAAGATGGCACACGGTTGAAACTCTATGTCCTATGTCAACTGGGAAATACGGGTCTTTACGCGTTCTGACGCACTTCAAGAAATCGTGGTGTTCGCCTTCGGGATTGGTGTAGAGATGGATTTCGCCTGGGGCAATCTTCGAGTTTTTGATTTCGTTTGAACTGGCTTCCAGGTCGCCACGCCAACCGGTGTTTCCCACCCAGCCGTCTGTGCCGATGAACCGGATGCTTGGATTGCCCGGTTTGCATGTCATGACGACACCATTTGCGTATCGGAATGTCACGTCGTAGTCCTTGACGGTGTTGTACAGGCCGCCTTTCCAGAACGTGCCCGTGCCTTCGATCTCGACCGGGCCACTGCGTTCCATATCCAATGCCCATTGAGCGGTGTCAAAAAGGTGCGTTCCCCAGTCGCAGATTATCCCGCCCGAGTAATCCTCGATCCACCTGAAGTTGAAATGGACGCGGTCTTTTGTGTAGGGCGCCCATGGTGCCGGCCCGAGCCACATGTTGTAGTCAAGATCGGGCGGAACAGGTTGGGGGGTCGGATCACCGGGAACGGTTGGTTGCTTTGGAAGTATTACTTCGACGCGCTGCACCTTGCCTATCCGTCCGTTGCGAACAAGCTCCGCCATCCGATGGTAAACCGGGATCGACCTGTCTTCGGTGCTGGTTTGGAACACTTTGCCGTGTTTTCTGACCTCGTTCACGAGGATTTTGCCTTCGTCGATGCTGAGAGTGGGTTTTTCGCATTGGACGTCTTTGCCCGCGCGAACGGCCATCACACTGATGAGGGTGTGCCAGTGGTCGGGCGTGGAGATCATCACCGCGTCAATGTCCTTGCGGGCGAGCACCTCCCGGAAATCCTTCGTCATTGCGCAGTCTTTGGTTTGGTATTGCTCGTCCACGATCTCCTTGGCTCGCCGCATTCTTGCACCGTCCACATCGCATACGACGAGCACTTTTGCTTCGGGCAATGTGAGGTACCTTCGGAGATTCCATCCGGTGCCGTGGTCGCCGGTGCCGATGAACCCCACATTGATCCTGTTGCTCGGCGCTCCCGCCCCCAATAGCCCAACCGGCACGATCTGCGGGAATGAGAGAAACGCGCCTGCTGCAGCCGAAACTCTGAGAAACGACCGACGGCCAATATGCCTTGTCATGGTGCACATATTACCAGACCACACTCCTGTCTGCCAGCACAATATGCCCTGGCAGGCCGTGGCCAGTCAGACTGACGAAGCGCGGCGCAGGTGCAACCGAACGCTTCGTTTGGAACGACAGCCTTGGTTCCATGAAACCGGTATCTCGGGCCGTGCTGCTGTTTGGGTTTATGGCACCGCAGGCTTGGCTGGTCGGGGGCGGAGCCTTGCGCACCAATTCGCGTGCGATTCGGCGTGACAGCCCCGGGAGCGGCCGATGTATGCTCAGCGCGGGAAAGATGCAACAGACTCCACTGTTACTGCGAACAAGTCTGCGCGAGATGCGCGCGAGCCGAAATGCACCCGGCGTTGTTAATCGATCACCTTGCAAGGTTGTCGCTGCTATTACGGCTGTTGTGTTCTGTTGCGCGGTGAGCGCTGCAGAACCGAAGGACTGGGAGAACCCCGAGCTGACGGGGCGCAACAATCTCCAGCCGCACGCCACCATGGTCGTATGCCCCGACGTAAAGACTGCCCGCGCCATAGGGCTGGTGAGCAACGCCGAGCGCGTCAAATCACATTTCTACCGGTCTTTGAACGGCAACTGGAAATACCGGTACGCGGCGAACCATGGAGATCGCATCAGCGGCTTTTGGAAACTCGATTTTGACGACTCGAGTTGGACCGAGATTCCGGTGCCGTCAAACGTCGAGATGCACGGGTTTGGGATTCCCATCTACGTGAACATTCCTTACCCGTGGAAAGCGCCGTGGACGCCGCCGGTTGTTCCTGAAGATGATCCAAACAACACGGTTAATTCCTACAGACGTTGGTTTGCGCTGCCAACAAGCTGGGTTGGACGCCGCGTCGTCATCGCCTTCGATGGAGTGAATTCTTTCTTTCAACTCTGGGTAAACGGCGAGTATGTCGGCACGGGCAAGGACAGCCGGACACCGGTTGAATTCGACATCACCGCATTCGTACACAAAGGCCAGAATCTGATCGCAGTCGAGAACTTCCGCTGGTGCGACGGCTCATATCTGGAGGACCAGGACTTTTGGCGGTTGAGCGGGATTTTCCGCGACGTTTATCTGTGGTCGCCGCCGGACCTGCACATCTGGGATTTTGAAGTCAAGGCTCTGTTGGACAACGAATACCGCGACGGGTTGCTGTCTGTTGACCTGAGGGTAGAGAACCGCGGTTCATCGCCGAGCTCGGCCGGCATCGAGGCGATCCTCGAAACCAGAAACGGGAAAGCGGTTGCTTCCATGCGCACAAATGTCAGCGTGAACCCCGGCGCAGAACAAAATGCGAAATTGAGCGCGGTGGTCCCTGAACCGATGAAATGGAGCGCCGAAACGCCGAACCTGTATCGGCTCTTGCTTGTTCTGCGCGATGGCACAGGAAAGACGCTTGAAGTCATACCCGTCAACGTCGGCTTCCGCAGCGTCGAGCTCAGCAACGGCAATCTGCTTGTGAACGGTTCTCGCGTCTTCTTCAAGGGTGTTAACAGACACGAACACGATCCCGATCGCGGTCATGCAATCACGGTCGAAAGCATGGAACGTGACATCCGCATCATGAAGCAGCATAACATCAACGCTGTGCGCACTTCGCACTATCCGAACCAGCCTGCATGGTACGATCTGTGCGACCGTTACGGCATCTACCTCATAGACGAGGCAAACATCGAAAGCCACGGCATGGGTTACGGCGCAGAATCGCTTGCACGGCGATCCGAATGGCTTCCGGCGCACATGGACCGCACGATCCGCATGGTCGAACGCGACAAGAACCATCCATCGGTTCTCATCTGGTCGCTGGGCAACGAAGCCGGGGACGGCCCGAACTTCCAAGCCACTTCGGCGTGGATTCACAAGCGCGATCCAAACCGCCCCGTCCACTACGAGCGAGCTGAAACCCGTCCCCATACAGACATTTACTGCCCGATGTACGCACCGCCGTCGGCGCTCGCCGCATACGCTTCGAGCCCTCAGTCGCGCCCCTTGATTCTCTGCGAGTATGCTCACGCCATGGGCAACAGCAGCGGGAACATGTGGCTCTATTGGGACCTGATCTACGCCAAACCGTATTTGCAGGGTGGATTCGTGTGGGATTGGGTGGATCAGGGACTCCGACAATCCCAAACGCGGCCAAACGGCGATGTCTTTCGACCGGTGCCGAAAGGCGCCAGGTTTTTCTGGGCATACGGAGGCGATTTCGGACCGCCCGGGACACCAAGCGATGACAATTTCTGCTGCAATGGATTGGTCTCGCCCGACCGCAAGCCGCACCCTGGCCTTCTTGAGGTGAAGCACATTTACCAGCCGGTGCGTTGCCATCCCGTTGACCTGGCCGCGCGCACTGTCGAAATCGAAAACAACATGGATTTCACCCGCCTTTCCGATCTCGTCATCGGCACGTGGAGCTTGTGGGACGACGGCAAGCCGGTGCAAAAAGGGAAATTGCCACTGCTTGACCTTCCACCGCGTTCGAGCAAGCGCGTTTCAATACCGATAAGACCGTTCGATCCGGCGCCTGGGCACGAATACTTCCTCGACCTGAGTTTTCGTCTCAAACACGATTTGCCGTGGGCGCGCGCAGGCCATGAGATTGCATGGGAGCAATTGAAACTGCCAGATTCAACGCCAGCGCCGCAAACGTCTCCCCAGAAAAAACTCGTTGTCAATGAATATGGCAGGTTGCTCGAGGTCTCCGGAAAAGACTTTACAGTCGTTTTCGACCAGGGCAACTGCACCATCTCATCTCTAAAGTATCGCGGCGTTAATCTGATCCGATCCCCGCTTGAGCCCGACTTTTGGCGCGCGCCGACAGACAACGACCGCGGCCGCGACATGCGCAAGTCACAAGGAATCTGGCGCGACGCGCACACCCCGATCGCCCCGATCGAGGCACGCCTGATCGACGAAAGCCAGTCCGGCAAGGTGACTGTCGTTCATATTTGCCGTCTGCCCAGGATCGACGCCCGATGGACAACGCGGTACGAGGTCCGTGCCTCCGGCGACATCATTGTTTCGGCCGAGTTCGAACCCGCACGCACCGATCTGCCCAAGATTCCACGCCTCGGGATGCGCATGACTTTGCCTGATGAATTCGAGCGAATCACATGGTTCGGCCCGGGCCCACAGGAAACTTATTGTGACAGAAAAGATGCCAGAATCGGCCTGTACTCCGGAACAGTGACAGAGCAGTTCTTCGGCGACTACAGCGAACCGGGTGAAAGCGGCAACAAGGTCGATGTCCGCTGGGTGGCGTTGTCCAACCAGTCGGGTGTTGGACTTCTGGCGGTTGGCATGCCGCTGCTGAGCGTTAACGCCCTCAGATATACGCGCGAGGACCTCGAAAACGCCAAGCACCCGTTCGAACTCCCCCGACGTGATTTCTTAACACTCAACCTCGACTTGAAACAGCAGGGTGTGGGTGGCGATGACAGTTGGGGTGCATGGCCACATGAACAGTTCCTGATCCCGTGCCAGCCTTACAAATACCGGTTCCGATTGCGCCCATTCGGACCCGGTGAACAGCCGGCCAAGCTCGGGCGGCAACTTGGAGTGGTTTCGCAATAGCGTGGTCTCGCCTTGGCCCCGATGCAGGACACCTGAATGATTTGAGAAGCAGTTGTCTCAAACAGCTTCAGATATGCGAGCATTCGCAAATCTCACCGGAATGGCGCTTTGAGTGTGTTTGGCCGGCGAAGCGGTGAAATTTCCGGATTGGGGATGGTGAATCTGGCCGCTGCAAGGCGAGCCTTCAGAGTCAACAGACTGTATTGACCCGAATGCTCCAAGGTGCCAGTTTCTTACCGTTGGGCCGGATAAGGCCGATGGCAAGCGAGAGGAAATGATCGTCTCTCCACCCCGGTCTCGGGTCGTGGAGGAACATGTGGCATGGTTCAACTAATCACTTGCCAAGCCGGCCGGTCGAACAGCAAACCAACGTTACGGGCGCGCCGGATTTGAGAGGCGTCGTCCGATCACGTGAAAAGGAGATCAGCATGAAAGTGCAACTAGTCAAGACATGGGCAGCAAGCATCGAAGACAAACCGGGAGCTTTGGGGGAGAAACTGGACAAACTCGCAGCCGCAGGTGTCAACCTCGAGTTCGTATTGGCACGGCGCGCACCTGATGCACCAGGGACTGCGGTCGCTTTTGTCAGCCCGATCAAAGGCGCCAAACAAATCCGCGCAGCGCAAGAAGCCGGATTCTCAGAGACCCAAAACCTGTTCGCAGTGCGCGTCGATGCCACAGATCGTCCGGGTCTGGGCGCAAAGATCACAAAGGCGCTCGCTGCTGAAGGGCTCAATTTGCGCGGGTTGTCAGCGGTTGCTATTGGGCGAAGCTGCGCGTGTTACGTGGCTTTGGACACGGCAGCCGACGCAGCGAAAACCGCAAAGGTCTTGCGCCGCATTTGACGCGACTGACAACTGCGTTAACGAGGACAGAATCATTCGTTGCGCAACGCTTCGCGAAGGTTCTGGCGAAGCGAGACAGCAGTCGCTGCGCACGTCCAAAGAAGCCCATTGAGTGCGACGGCCAACAGGACAAGGGCGAGTGTTCCTGTTGGGATGTGGCTGTGTCTTGCAAATGCCGCAGGCACCACCGCCAGCGCGGCTGCGAACACTCCGGCACACAAACCGGCGATAAGCAATGCCGCATGCTCCCCCATGAGAATCCGATAAAGCACTGACTTGCGCCAGCCGACAGCCATCAGCAGCCCAAGCTCAGCCCGGCGCTCGAACACATTCCGCAAAACCACAATTCCAAGCCCCACGCTGCCGAGCACAATCCCGAGCCCGCCCAGCGCCTGAAAGGTGCCCAGGTAAGTATTCTGTACTGCGTTGAAGGCGGCCAGGCGTTCGACGGCCGATGTCAGTTCGAGGCCCGCATCCTCGAGTTTGCGCGCCAACTCTGCTGCAACTTCGGTTTGCCTCTGAGCGGGAGCATCGATTAGGAAAAACCTATACCCGGCAGTGTCCGGAAAAAGCTTCAAGAACTCGTCCTCGGACACAATCAAAGTCCCCTGCAGGATTGAGTTTGCCACTCCCGCAACGAGCCGGAGTTTGACAGTGCGCCCTTGTTCGTCCGTGTAGTCGATCGTATCGCCGACCTTTTTGCCAAGCGCCCATGTAATTGATGCAAGGTCGCCGATTGCGGGGACCTCGTCTTTCGCGATGCCGGCAACATCGCGGTTGAGGAGTGTCCACGGCCTTTCTCTGGGCAGTCCGCGGGCGACTTTTGCGAAAGCAAACGCCTGTCGTTTGTCCAACAAATCCGGCTGCACACCGAGCAAGCGTGGCTGGGTCGGGCGCGCCAGGTTCAAGCAGCTTGCCTCGTCACCGTCTTTTACCCTGAAAGGAACTACGGAAACACCGGCGAGCGCCCGTGAGTCAAGACCATAGACCTGCCGTCCCTGCTCAGCGTCAAGATCGTGCAGGATGGGGTGAGTAGATTCGCCAACCAGGGCAAATCCTCCGGTTCCAGAGGCGCGCTTGCCGGCTTCTGGGACGGCCTCGAGCCGAAACACTCCGATCGAAGCGACTATAAAACAACCGCATGCGAGCATCCCGATTACAGCCATGCTGCGTCTCCGCTTCCGGGCGAGGTTGCGATACCCGAGCATCCACAAGCTCAGGCGAGTCTCTGGTTTGGTTTGGTCTGGATGTGAAAGAGCGGCTGCGAGTATTGCCATAAACCCGGCCAACGCCAGTGCCCCGCCGGAGAAGAAAAGCCCAGCCTGCGCCATATCCGGCCATGCAAGTGAAATGATGGAAGTTGCGATTGCACAGAGCAGGCAAACCGTTCCCGTGATCATCAGCAGGCGCCGTCGATTGCGAGTGGTTGCAACAGTCTCCTCCGACCATTCCAGCTCCGGGCCGCGCGACATCAACACGTGCACTGGCTGGCGAGTGTGCCTGCGCAGAGCCAGCCAAAACGTTCCCCAGCAAACCACCACTGCACACGCAGCACCAAGCAACATTGTTTGTGTTTCAGCGTAATAAACAACTGCTGTTCCGCCGACCGCATTCTGCCAGATGGTTGTCAGGCCCGTCAGCATTGCGCGCGCGTAGAAAGGCCCTGCCACCAAGCCGATTGCCGCTCCCGCGAGCGCAATCAACCCTGTTTCGCCGATCATGATGCGCCGGATTTGCCCGGGTCTGAAGCCGACAGCCAACAGTGTGCCTGTCTCGGCCGCACGCCGTTCCAAGCCGAACTGCAACAGCAGGGACATCAGGATCAGAGCAGCAGCAATTATGAAAACGCTGAAGCCAAGAAATAGCTGGCCGAAATCCTGTGTCGGCGCGCTCGCTGAAAGCGATTCGGCCCGCACGGGCTCGAAGCGCAGCCCCAGTTCTTCAGGTGCGACATTCTGTTTCACCAATCCAGTGATGCTCATCAACAGTGCGGAAGAGGACCGGGCAGTAGCGAATTGATTTGTGGCCAGGATGCCTCCTTGTGGGTCTTGGTAATGGTAATAACGGATCGCCGTCAGGTTTCCGTACCGGTTGCTCCATATTCTCTGGCCGGCAGCGAGAGTTAGGAATGCTTTCGGTGTGCCGCGATAATCGCGCCAATACTGTTCGTCTTTTGGGCGAATGCGGTTCATCTGGATTGGCAGTCCTGTGTCCCAATCCCTGCAGTTTTCGGCTTTCGCAATTCCGGGGAAATCCGGCATGAGATTGCGGTCGAACAAGGGGTCGCTGAGCGGCAGAATGGCTCGGACGCGGAAGTTGGCGGATTGCTCTTCAAGATTCCGCAGCCGACCCATGACATAGTACTTCAGGGTGAGGTTGTCTCCGGGTTTGGCTGCGATATCTTCAGCGAGCCAATCACTGATAATGATCTCGTCATCCTTCAGGTCTTCCGGGACGATCGGTTTGTTGGCGGCGGTGACCATTGAATACGGTGTGAATCTGTCGCCGCAGCGGATTTCGTTGACAAAATAGGTCAGCACTCCTGCTGTGGTTGGCTGTCCGGCCGGCGTTCCATGACTCGGGGCCAACGCCCCGCCGTCTTGTTGGTCGTAGAAAGCGCGAACAATAGCGGGTTCGAGGAACACCCGTGGCGAGCGCAGCTCGACGTATGAATCGGCCATGACCGGTTGGAGTTGCAGGTCTTCCAACGTCCAGCGCTGTGCCAGAGCCAGCCGCGCCACTTCAGCCAGCGGCTGTGGAAGAACGCGGACCATGCCGGTGCTTGTCATCGTATAGACAGGCGACGCGGGAGCTGTTCCACCTTCACGGAGAAGGAGGACGTTCGCCGAGTTGGGCGTATCGAGCCACACTGACCATGCTGCCAATTGCACGAACGCGTTCAGCGGCTGGCCCTGTTGCGACACCAACCCAAACCGCCCGAACGCGTCGTCGCCAATGAACCCTCTGACGCGCAATCGCCGTCCAACGCTGGTGCGTTCTTCCGGCGCAA
>JARYMD010000161.1 GCA_029907285.1 Verrucomicrobiota bacterium
CAGAGGGCTCTGTTCAGCGTGCGCAGGCGCCGGGTCACTGCCCGTCAGGCGACTTTGGTTCCGGCTACGCCGGGCTGGGAAATATGCGGGCTAACTCTGTGTTTATTTCTGAATCGGGGCTGGATTGCCCGCAGATTTCGTCAGCCACAGAATATTGTGCTGGGCTAATCTGCGGGTGATGCCCAAATCTGTGGTGAGACCATAGACCATAGACATGCGGCAGGGGACGGGAGTTTGGGGGCAGGGGGCAGCAAGAAGAGTTTCCATTGTAATTACTGTCGCCGGTCCGCACGCTTTTGGAAGGGCCAAAGGCCCGATTCGTGCCAACCTGGGGCAGAGTCCCGGGCAATGGGCTTCCGCGGACTGACGTCGTCGGCTACAGTCACAGAATCTTTCATGGTGGCCGTCCCGCTCTGCGGGAATAGTCGGCGGCGAACTTGCTTGTGGCCTTGAAATCATCCTGTAGCCGACGACGTAAGTCGGCGGAAAACTTGCTTCTGAACCGAAAGCGCGGGGGCGCGGGTTTGTTCTGGTTTACAACCAGCTTTTGAACCGGCGGATATAAAGGTGTTTGACAAACTGGGTCAGCAGGCAATACGCCAGCAGCACCATTGGCAGGTAGATGAAAAAGCCCGCTGGCAACGGCTGCAATCGGATCGCGGGTGCAATCGGCGAGAACGGCAACCAGACGCCTGCGGCCATTACGGCCAGTGTCGTTGCGAGCACCACAGGCGCGGCGGTGCTTTGGACGAACGGGATTTTTTCGGTGCGGATCATGTGCGCGATGAGCGTTTGTGTGAGGAGGCCGACGACGAACCATCCGGATTGGAAGAGCGATTGTTGTTGGAGGGTATTGGCGCCGAACACGTGCCACATGACCCAGAAAGTCGTGATGTCAAAGATGGAGCTGATCGGGCCGATGCAGAGCATGAAGGTTGCAATTGTTCCTGCGTTCCACTGGCGTGGGACCTTGACCCAATCCTCGTCCATTCGATCCCACGGGATTGCGATCTGTGAGATATCGTAAAGAAGGTTTTGAACGAGCAATTGCGCTGCGAGCATGGGCAGGAAAGGAAGGAACGCGCTGGCTGCGAGCACACTGAACACGTTCCCAAAGTTCGAGCTGGCGGTCATTTTGATGTATTTGATGACGTTGCCGAAAGTGCGGCGGCCTTCGACAATGCCGCGTTCGAGCACCAGCAGGCTTTTTTCGAGGAGTATGATGTCTGCTGCTTCCTTGGCCACGTCAACCGCCGTGTCCACCGAAATGCCGATGTCGGCCTCGCGCAACGCAGTGGCGTCGTTGATGCCATCGCCCATGAACCCGACGGTATGGCCGCGCGCCTTGAGCACGCGCACAATGCGCGCCTTTTGCAATGGGGAAAGCTTTGCGAAAACGGTTGTGCGCTCGGCAAGCTCGCCCAGCGCCGCATCGTCAAGCGGCTCGAGTTCAGCGCCGGTTGCGATGTGTGCGACGTCCAAGCCGACGTCCCGGCAGATTTTACGGGCAACGACTGTGTTGTCGCCGGTGAGGATTTTCACGCGGACGCCATGGTCGCGAAGCAGCCGAAGCGCTTCGGCGGTGGTTTCCTTGGCTGGATCGAGGAAAGCGACAAACCCGGAAAAGACCGGCTCTTGCTCGTCGGAGGTGGAAACCGGCGGGCCGGCGGGCGGGAGCTTTTTGTAGCCAACAGCGATGACCCTGAGGCCGTCCTCGTTGAGCCGGTCGCGGAGCGCTTTCAGTTGCTCGCGGAGTTCGGCCGACAATGTGGCGATCTGCCCGTCGTCTTCGACGTTGGTGCAGATGTCGAGCATTTCCTCGACCGCGCCCTTGCAGAAGAGAACGCGGTCTTTTTTTCCGCGAGTGAGGACGAACAGACATCCGGCGGCGGACGAAATCGAACGGGATTTCATCCTCTTTCCACCATTCTTTGGCCACTTTGCGCAGGTCGAACGCCTCGGCGCGGTCAATGACAGCGCGGTCGAGCAGGTTTTTGAGACCGGTTTGGAAAAGGCTGTTGAGGTAGGCGTGTTCGAGCACTCGTCGGCTGTCGCTGCCTCGCAAATCGACATGCCGGATTAGCACCACCTTGTCTTGAGTGAGCGTGCCGGTTTTATCGGTACAGAGCACGTCCATGGCGCCGAAGTTCTGGATGGCGTGCAAGTGCTTGACGATGGTTTTGTTGTGGGAGAGTGCGATTGCTCCGCGGGCGAGATTGGCATTGACGATCATCGGCAGCATTTCCGGCGTGAGGCCGACGGCGATGGCAACGGCGAACAAGAACGCTTCCAGCCAATCGTGTTTAAGCAGGCCGTTGAGAAGAAAAACCAAAGGCGCCATCACCAGCATGAATCGGATCAGCAGCCAACTGACCTGCCTGACGCCGCGGTCGAACGCTGTTTCGGGTCGTTTGGCGCTGAGCTTGTCGGCCATTTGCCCGAAATAGGTGTGATTGCCTGTGGCCAGCACGATTGCCCTGCCTGTGCCGCTGACGATGCTGCTCCCCATGAACAGCAAGTGTGGAGAGTCAAGTACTTCAACGGGCAAGCCTTTCCGTGAGGCGGACTCGCGGCGGGTTAGTTGCCGTTCCGGTTCGTATTTCTCGACGGGCATGGCCTCACCCGTAAGGGCGGATTGCGTGACGAACAGGTCGCGCGATTCAATCAGGCGCAGGTCGGCGGGGACCATGTCGCCAGCCGAAAGCAGAACGACATCACCTGGGACCATCTCGCGCGTGGGGATGTCGGAAGCCAGGCGGTTTAAGGCGTTTGGTTTGCGGTTGACGCCTGCGTTTTGGGTGCGCAGGACTGTGGCTTCAGTGTGGACGAGCTTTCGGAGCGACTCGGCTTGGACTTGGGACTTCATCTCCTGCCAGAAGCGCAATCCGACGCTCAGTGCAATCATTGTGACCATGACCACTGCTGCCTTGAGATCGCCGGTTGCGAGCGAAATCACCGCCAGAATGCCGAGCACAGCATTGAAAGGATGTTTCAGGGCGCTCCACAGTACCAGCGGCCAGCCTGGTGGTTTCTGGGCGGAAAGCTCGTTTGGGCCGAACTGCTGGAGGCGCCGCTGCGCCTCGGGCCAGGTCAGACCCTCGCCGCTGGTCCCAAGGCGTTGAAACACGTCGGCCTGACTGGCCTTTGCCGCCTCGGCAAGGCCGTCAAACAGTCGGGGCGTTTGAATCCAAGTTTCGGTCACTTTGGCGCGCGGATTCTAACCCGCGGCCGATGTGTGAACAATGCCCCATTTTTGATTCATGCATGACGTTGGCGCTGCTCCGCTGCCGCTTCCGGCACGGCAAAGGAGACTGGGGACAGGAGACAGGGAGCAGCAACAAGAGTCTCAATTGGAATCAACGTTGCGAGTCTGCATCCGCTTAGAAGGGCCAAAGGCCCGATTCATACCAGCCTGGGGCAACCCCCAGGTGGTCAGCCAAATCATTGAAGTTAGGGCTGAAAGGCCGAACCAATCCAGAGTTTCAGAGGCCGGAGTTTCGGCGGATTCAAGATAGATTGCAGATTGCAAGGACTTGAGGCCCCGGTGAATGTTAAGCGGGCAGATTGGCGTGATTGGAACTCGTGTACGATCGGTCGTCGGGTTGATGCGGCCGAGACGGCCGCGCTCCTAACGCGATTGCTTTTTCCAGCGCGCTGCGGGAGCGCGGCGGTTGTTCAGCAGCTCATTTTTCTGCCACGCATTTTTCTGCTACTGCTTTTTTCGCCTTCTTTCGTGTGATCCCTGGTCACGAGGCTGAAGAGAAGAGGCTGGAGTCGATCGACCGCGGACTGCGCGGATTGTGCGCGACAAAGTCCTCTCCAGTGCGTCCAATCCGGTGAGATTTCCGGGTCAGGTGTGTGATTGGTTTGGCGTCGGATTCTGAACCGCCGGTCTTTCACGCAGCCGCACAATGAGGCAATAAACCGTCGGCGTGGCAATGAGAGAGAATAACATCGAGATGCAGAGTGCGCCGATGAGGCCGATTGCCAATGGGCGCAGCATATCTGCTCCATGGCCGATGCCCCAGGCCAGTGGCAGCATTGCGAGCGCCGTTGCCGAGGTTGTCATCAGAATCGGGCGCAGTCGGCGTCGGCCTGACCGGACCAGTGCTTCTTCGACGGTTGCGCCTTTGGCGAGGTGGTGGTCCACAAGATCGAGCATTAGGATGCCGTTTTTGGCCACGATGCCGATCCCGATGATTGCGCCAAGGAAGCTGACAATGTTGAGCGTTGTTCCCGTGAGCCAAAGGGCGGCCACAGTGCCGGTCAACGCCAGCACGCTGCCAAAGACGATGGCGAACGGTTCTCGGAAACTGCGGAATTCGATCAGGAGCACAGTGAACACGAGTGCAATGGCCAACAGGAGCACGACCATGAGGTTGCGGAGACTTTCCTGCTGCTGCTGGAACAGGCGCCGAACTCGATTACGCCTTGGGGGATGCTTTTGTCTGCTGCGAGCGTCTGCTTGATTTCGGCGATGGCGCTGCCCATGTCGCGGTTTTCAAGTGCGGCGGTCGCGGCCACAAGTTGGCGCAAATCTTCGCGTGCCAGTTCCAATTGGCCGCCTTCCTCAGTGATATCGGCCACTTGAGAAACCTTCACCAAACCGCCGGCCGGGGTGCGGATTGGCAGTTCGCGAAGCGTGTCGAGGCGGTTCAGGTCGCGCGGGTCGGCTTTGACACGGATTTCGACGACGCGGTCGCCTTCGAGGACAGAGGATGCGGTTTGGCCGAGCATCGCTGTATTGAGGGCGGCGGCGATATCGTCGCTGGTCATGCTGTATCTTTGGGCGTCGATTGGGCGGATGCGAAAACTGACGGATGGGCCTGTCATTTTCAGTCCGTCAAACGTGTCCACGACACCGCGGACTTGTTCGATGGCTTGTTTCACCTCGGGCGCCTTCTTCATCAGCCATGCGGTGTCGGTGGAGAACAGCTTGATTTCAATCGGCTTGGGCGACCATGTCAGGTCGCCGATCAAATCGCCGAGGATGCCTGGGAACTCCCATCGTGCTTGTGGGAATGCGGCGTTGAACTTGCGGCGCAGCTCCTGTTTTACCTCTTCGGTGCTGTGTTTGCGGTCGGGACGCAGTTTGACCAGGAAATCGCCGTGATCCGGCTCGGCCACAGCCAATGCGAGACGCGCACCGGTGCGGCGCGAGTAACCTTCGACATCGGGTGTGGCGCGCAGGATGGCTTCGGCTTGCTGCATGATCCGGTCGGTTTCCTCGAGGCTTGTGCCCCAGGGCATAAAGTAATCGATAACGAACCCGCCCTCGTCCATATCGGGCATGAATCCGGTGGGGAGGCGATTGTAAACCAGTCAGGCGCTGCATCCAATTGCGAGGCACGTGAGGAAAGTGACCCATCGCCGACGCAGGGCTTTTGCCAGGGTCGATTCAAAGAGCCGGGTCAGTGGGCGCATGACAAAGCCGCCGTCCTCGGTTTTGGGTGTGTGGCCGTGTTCCAAATGCTCGCGGTCGCGCAGGAAAATGGACGCCAGTGACGGCGTGAGAGTGACCGCGAGCACCAGCGAGGTCAGGAGCGCCACCACCATTGTAAGTGCCAGCGATCGGAAGAACACGCCGGGCAAGCCGTCCAAAAAAGCCAACGGAATGAAAACCACCACTGGCGTCAACGTTGAGCCTATGAGTGGATGCAGGATTTCGCCAAGGCCGGATTTGATGGCCTGCAGGCGCGATTCGCCGTGGGCCACTTTTGTGTAGATTGCTTCCACGACCACAATGGCGTCGTCGATGATCAGGCCAATGGCTGCGGCGATACCGCCCAAGGTCATCAAGTTGAACGTCAGCCGTGCTGCGAACATCGCCACCACTGTTGCCAACACGGACACTGGAATGACCACGATGGCGGTGAGCACGCTGCCCCAGTTTTTCAAGAAGAGGTAAAGGATCACGACCGCCAGCAACAGGCCGACGATGATGCTTTCCCAAACACTGCCGACCGATTCTTTGACCAGCAACGACTGATCGTAATAGAAGGCCACTTCGAGGTCTGGCGGCAAAGTTCTCCGCAGTTCGGCGAGCTGGGCTTTGAGGTCGCTGGCAATTTGCAGGATGCTGCTGCCGGTCGGCTGTGCTCGGATGTTCATCAATACGGCGCGGCGGCCCTGGGCGTTGACTATGTTGAAAACCGGCTCTGGTCCGCGCTCGACGCGGGCGAAGTCGCGGATGCGGACGGGCTGGTTGTGCCGCATGGCCACGACGAAATCCTCGATGTCCTTGCTGTTTTTGGCGCGGCCATCCACCAGCGCAAGGTAGATTGTATAGTTCTCGCTGTGAAAACCGGCGGGGGCGACGATGTTGTTTTTTCGAGCGCTGTGGTGACATCGGTCAGGGCCAGATTGGCGGCGGCCAGTTTCAGCGGGTCAACCACGACATGATACTCCGGGGTACGCCCGCCCACCATGTCCACCCGGGCCACGCCGGGAATCCGCAGAAAACGCGGCTTGAGATCGTAGCGAGCGATTTCCCATAACTCCATGACGTTGCGCTTCGGGCTTGTCAGGCTGATGCCGATGATCGGGAATGCATTGAAAGTGAGGCGCCACACGGTGGTCTTGGCATTGGCAGGCAGGCTGGCTTTGAGCTGCGAAACGCGGTTTAGCACATAAAGCTCGCTTACAACCATGTTCACCCGCCAGTTGAAGAACACATTCACCTCTGCGCTGCCACGACCCGTGGCTGAGCGGACCTGAACGACGCCGGGGATGTCTTTCATTGCTTCTACGATGGGCCGGGTGATGGTGGCCATCATTTCGTCGGCGGGCATGACACCGCAATCCACGAGGATGACGCAGCGCGGGAATTCGGTTTCAGGAAAAACTGAAGATGGCATCCGCAGCGCGCAATAGACACCGCCCAGACAGACAGCCAGGGTGATGAAAATGACGGCCAGCCGATGACTGATGGCAAAGTCGCCGACGCCCGACCAGTTGGAGGCGGTTGAGTGATTGGCAGTTGCCACGCTCATTTCATTCCCTCGTGCAAATCGAGAATCCGCACCTTTGTTTCCTTCGGCAGGGCGTAAGAGCCGGCCGTCACCACCGTTGCCCCCTCGGTCACGCCTTCGCCCTCCACTTCGACAAGGTTGCCATCGCGCAGGCCGACCTTGACGATCCGCTGTTTTGCCACGCTGCCATCAACGATGGACAGCGTGCTTTGACCGTCGTGGTCGGTGTAAACCGCTTCGCGGGGTACGGCAAGCCGCCCGGTGTGTTCTTCTGTGACAATTCGGGCGTGAACGAATTGCCCGGGGATCAACCCTGCTTCTGGAGGCACAGACACGCGCACCAGGACTGTGGCGGTTTTATCGTCCGGTTGGGGGCTGACGTAAACAACCCTGCCTTCGGCACCGGTGTTTCCACTCTGTCCCGAAAGCAATTCCGCGGGCTGGCCCGGCTTGACTCGCGTTGCTTCGGCGACGGGCAGGTGCACTGTGGCCACCAGCCGGGCTGGATCGATGATTTCGGCGACCACAGTCCCGGGTTCGACTGTCTGGCCGGGTTGGACGTTGATGCGTGCTACAATGCCGGTGATTGGCGAGGCCAAATGCACTTGGGCGAGCTGGGCTTGTGCGGCTGCGAGATCGGCTTTTGCGGCGGCAAACTGCTGGGCGGCTTCTTGAAGTGTTTTTACTGATGTGCCGTCGATGGCCTTGAGTTTTCTCTGCCGCGCCATGTTTTGATCGGCAAACTCGACGACGTGCGTGGCTTTTTCCACCTGCGCGAGGGGCACCCGGTCATCCAGCTTTACCACTATCGTGCCGGCCTCCACTCGCTCGCCTTCTTTCACTGGCACGGCCATCACGATGTTGGCTGTGGGAGTGGAAAGTCGCGCTGCGCCTGCGGGTTTGCCACCGCCCGCCGGTTCGGCTTCGATTATGCCGTAGGCATCGACGCGGGCGCGCATCGTCACGCGGGCGACCTTGCCAACCTGGACTGCCACTTCAGTGGATGTTTCCTCCGCGTCGTTGCTTTGTTTGGCGCATCCGCACAGAAAAGCAATCGCCGAAACAGTAAAGAACGTGAACAGAACCAGTCTGGTTTTCATGGTGCTGGTGGTGATTGAGAAGTCCTTGACATTACGGGCGACTGGAGCGGGTCGGCAGGTAGCATTACCGGGCTTTGCAACGCTTCTTCCAACCGAGTTAGCGCTTGCTGTGCGCCGACGGTGGCCGCGGCACTGGCGAGGCGCGCGGCAGCCAACTCGACCTGTGCTGCGATCACTTCGCTGCGCGATATCTCGCCGGCTTCAAACCGGTCGCGGGACAGGCGCTCCTGTTTTTCCAAGTTCGCCACGAGGGATGCTGCGGCGGAGGATTTCTCGATGGCCGCGCTGTAGGCTGCAAACGTGCGATCGATTTCTGCCAGCACACGGGCCTGAAGCGCATTGAACCTTGCTGCGCACTCGGCCCGGCGCGCTTCTGCTTCGGCGATTGGGCCTTTGTTCAGGTTCAGGACAGGCAACTCCAGAGCCAGTCCCACGCCCCATTTGTTGTCGCCCTGATCATACTCGTATCCCGGACTTAGGTGGATGTCGGGATACTGCTTGGCAATTTCCAAACGCAGAGCCGCCTCGCTGGCTGCGTATTCGGACAATGCGGCCAAGATGTCCGCTCGTCTGAGCAATGCCTGACGGCGGGCTGTCAGCAGGTCCAGGTCGGGCGGCAGACAGTCCAGACCGGCAAATGAAATCTCCAATTCTTCCAGCGCGCGGGCAGGGACGCCAATGACCTCGGCAAGGGTCACGCGGCTTTCAGATTGCAAGCGTCTGGTTTCTTGCAGTATTAGCCTGGTGGTGTCGAGGGCGATGCGTTCGCGTGTGACTTCGGCGGCGGACACGGCTCCGGCGGCCGGTTGAGCTTCGAGCAATTTGACGTTTTCTTCCTGGACAGCCTGTTGTGCGCTCAGCAGTCGATCCTGTTCATTGGCTGCATGCAACTCCACCAAAGTCTGCCGCAGTTTTCCGCGTACGCGCCAGGCGGCGGCGGCGATGTTCAACTTCGCGGCGTCGGAGAGATGCCGTGCTTGGGCGATGCGACGGCCACGTTTGCCTGCGGTTTCGAGCGGGAGGTCCAGATTGACGGCCGCGAGCCATGGCGACGGTGTGAAGGTGGTGGTGTTGTACTGGGGTGAGATTGAGAGCGTGGGATTCGGGCGCTGGCCGGCAGTGCGAAGCGTTGCTTGGGCTGTGCCCCATTGGGCTCGCGCGAGGTCCAGCTCCGGCGAAAAGTAAAATGCGGCCAGCGTGACCGCTTTCAAGTCCCATGAACAGCGCGGCCATTCTCCAGAGACGCCGTTTGTTTCGAGAAACACTCGCAAACCGGAATCGCGCAATGAACGGGATTCAAAGTC
>JARYMD010000162.1 GCA_029907285.1 Verrucomicrobiota bacterium
TGGACAATCCCGGCCGCATAACCAAGCCAAAATCCCCGTTTTGGCGGGCTGCCCAGCGCGCTTCCCAGCAGCATTCCTGGCGCAATCCATGCGAGGCCAGCCCAGCCGGGCTTCGGAAATGCCGCGGTCAAGGCCAACCCAGCCATCACAGCAATCGCAATTCGCACCATCACAATGCGGCCAACAACAAGCAGTCCATCGCCGCTAGAATCATTTGCCCGATCCGGCCCCGGAAACTGCGCCGGCAGCCTCTGGCAGTTTCACAGTCCGACACGCCCTGCATGCTCTCAGGCGCCTTTCGGACAAAAAGGTGAAAGCGCCCGAAAAGCCGCGCGAATTCGGTCCGTGGCCAGCGCCTGTTCCACCGATAGCGCGCAGCATAGATCGTTTATGTAAGGCAGGCTCCGGAAGCATTTCAGAGCGTCCTCGACCAATATCAGATTCTGCCGGACGCCGGTTGCTTCTTGCAATTCAATGAGGACGGAAAGCAGCTTGTCTTTTCCGGCATTGCGGCGCCGAAGCCCGATCTCCCGCTGGTACCGCCATCGGCGCAAGAGCCGCCTCACTTGGTGTTGTTGTTCCTCGTTGAACTTGAAGAATGCTGTCGCATCACCACAAACATCCGATCGAATTCGCGATTCGATCTTCTTGTATCGCTTGGCAAGCTTGTCGCGCACTTTGGCGCCGTTCTTGTTTTTTTGCAGCCGATCCAGAAGCGTTTTGCCCGGCATTTTCAACAGCGCAGCAAATCGTTGCCACGCCCTGGCGCGTTTCTCCAGAATTCGCTCGCTGACCTCCTCGGCGTGGCAGCGCCCCTGCAACCACTCCAGTGCAACATCAAGGTCGCGGACCGGCCCACTCGCCCTCGAGATGCGCCGCGCCCATCTGAGAAACCGCGTCACATCTTCACCGCCAAGCAAAGGACGGCCAAGCCGCAGATAGAATCGCAATCGCCGGAGTGCCACCCGGAGTTCATGCACCAACTCGGCCCTGCCCGTGGCCCGACAGCGCTCCAGGAGCGCAGGCAGGTTGGCCAACAGCTTGTTCTTCCGCCTTCGCCAGCGGCGAAACAGCTTCTTCGGAGCGGGCCAATGTTGGGAATCCTCCCGCTTCATGAGAAAATCATCGTGCCCCCCGACATGGCAAACAGTGCCTCTCTATTAAATGTTTCGGACGAGACAGCCCCGCGCCTGCACGCACAAACCACGCGCAGCCACTCGGTCAGAATTGGCAGAGTGAGACTGTCAACCCAGCGAAACGGGTTGGCCGGTCTTGATGGAGCGTTCCTCTGCTTCGCAAATCTCAACTGCTGTCATCCCATCGGCTGCAGTTACCACCGAGGGCGGGCGGGCGAATACAATTGATTCGATCATGTGCTGCAGCTCGCCCACATAACCATCGCCGCCTTCACACCGTATCACTCGCGGTTCTTCCCCGTCCACGTACAGCTTGAGAGCGTCTGAGCCGCGGCTGCTGTCGTAATCAACCAGCGCACCCTCAAACAGAACGCGGTAAGCCATCTTGAATCCGAACGATTGCGGCATAAGCCACGAACCTTCTGCAAAAACGGATGCGCATCCGTTGACCTCATACTGGGTGGCGACATGATCTATTGCGCCGCTGATCTTGCTCAGCCCCGTGGAGAACACACGACGTGGCCGGCCAAAACAGAACTGAACGAAATCAGTGTCGTGGATGTGCAAGTCCAACAGAGCGCCTCCGGACTCGGCGCCTTTCAGATATGTTGACTGGCTCCAGCCCGGCGGAGCAGACAATCGAGTGAAATGCGCCGACAACACGCGCCCATAACGGTTCCCGGAAATTGCCTGTTTCACCCAAACCCATTCCGGCCAGAACCGCAAACACATCGCCGGCATGAAAAACCCGCGCGCATTGCGCGCGGCGTCCACGATTGCTTTGCAGTCCTGCACCGTGCGCGCCAGTGGCTTTTCGCAAACCACATGCTTGCCCGCTTTCAATGCATCTATTGACACGGGCGCATGCAAAGGCGTCGGCAGGCAGATGTCCACCAGTTGCACGTCCCCATTCGCCAGCAAATCCTTGTAATCCCGGTAAGCCTTCACAACCGACATGTCCAATTGAATCTTGTCGGTCGTCGCTATATTGCCCGCAATACTCGACAGGTTGCCGTCGGTCGGCAGACGCACCGCGTCACAAATCGCCACTATGCGCGCCTGAGGTATTTTCAAATAAGCTCGAAGATGGGTGAGCCCCATGAACCCCAGCCCAATTACTCCTATGTTTACCATGGTGGTTGATTGGTTGATTGTTGTTGTCAATATGCGACGCGGCGTCACCGAACTTCGGCAGCCACGCGCTCAAGAAATTCCTTCGCCGTGCGAATGTCATCCACGCGCTGGTTCCCTGCTTCGCGTTCGATGCACAAATACCCCGCAAAACCTAGTTTCTCCAACCCCGAAAGGAACGCCCGCCAGTCCACCTCGCCCGTTCCCAAAACCACTTCTTCGCCCCATGTGCCGGGAACCTTGGTCCGGCGCGCATCTTTCATGTGGCACTGGCGAATCCACGGACCCAGAACGCGCAACGCGTCGATCGGGTTTCCCTTGTCGTAAAGTATCATGTTCGCCGGGTCCAAATTCACCCCTACGCCAGGGCAATTGAGTTTCTCCAGAAAACCGCGCAGCGTTTCGGCCGTTTCCTGGCCTGTCTCGAACGTCAGCGTAATGCCACGCTTCGCGAACAGCTCCGCTATCCGCCTGATCCGGTCCTGGAGCTTGCGGTACTGCGGATCATTTTCATCGTGGGGCAGGAAGCCCGCGTGAAATGTCACCAGCGGCAGCCCGAGCTGCGCCGCAAGGTCAAGGTCCGCTTGTATGTTGCGCCAGTTTTCTTCCCATGTGTGGTCGGGAACCACGCCGCCGGTTCGCTTAATCGACTCGAGCGTCGAATAATCCTCGCCAACAGCGGCAAACATTCCAGAAACGCATTTGACATCCCGACTGTCGCATTTCTTCGCAAAGTCGGTCCATGCACCTCCCTTGTTCTCACGGATCGGATCAAGTGCTATTTGAATCCTTGAAATCCCAGTTTGAGCCAGTTTCGCCAGCAAATCGTCGGCCGACTCCGGCTGAAGCGACCAACTGCATACTCCCAAGCGATCAGATAATGAAGTTGCCATGAGCGTGTGTTTGGTTGAGTTAGTTTAATGTCTTTTTGTCCAGAATACCGCCCTTGCCAATGCTGGCAAGCACTGACATCGGAACGAAACGACCCGACTGCCCCAGCATTCCCTGTGCCAGGACGACAAGCAACAGCGCCGAGCGCGCGGCTATCGCGGCCGCATCAACCCGACGAGCAGCTTACGCCAGTTTCGGCCGCGCAAGTTCCTCGGCCGACCGTTTACCGGTTGGAAAGTGCACGCAGCACCACTTCACAGTTGCCCGCGTGCACCAATATGAACCTCCGCTCAAACTCATCCTTGACCTTCCGAGCCATCGGTTCTGACTCCGGCGGCGCATTCGGATGATTCACAACCGCCGCGATGATCTTGCCGGACTTGAACGCCGCAACCACAGCATCAACATCCCCTAGCACCCTGAAATCAGGAAAAATAAACGCGAATTTCGGCCTTGCGTCTTTCCATGCCGCAAGCCGTTGAATGTCCGCCGGGAAACCAATGAGGCTCACCACCAATTCAACCCCGGGGTGTTTCGCCAGCACCTTGTCCCACGAACCTTCTACACACAAAAAACTGAGCGGCGTCGTTGTATCCGCAGGAATGGGCACCAGGGACGGATTCTGCACAGCCGCCGGGAGCAGTTCGGGATACTCGACACCGCGCAGCAAAAGTTTGTCACGCACGCCATTTTTCAATCCCTTCAATGCAGCATCTTCATACGAATAAACCTCCGCCGCCTGCCCGCGCAGTTGCGTGAATGGATTGCCCAAAACCAGAGTGCTCGCTCCCGGCATGCGCTCGGCCAAATACTCGCCCATGACCTGAAGAGCCAACTGGCGCCTCGCAACCGCCCGATTCCGCAACGCCCCTTCCCCATGCGGCACAACAAACCATGCAACCACCACCGCCAGCATCAGCGCGGCAGCAACACCAGCAAACTGAAATAGTCGCTTCATCCGATCAGAATCCCGTCACTCCCGCGCGGAATTGCCATCAGTCCCACTGGCTATTTCCCCCCGAAATAACCCGGGACAGTGTCGGCCTCAAACAAACCTGTAATCCCAAGCGTCTCCAAGCGCTGCCGGTTGCACGACTCGAGGTGGCCATCGAGAAACAGCCCGTTCGCCCGCAGATTGTGCCGCGCATGGACTTCCTTCTCGCTCGCCGCACGGAAACAATAGAACTGTTGCGCCCCCACACCTTGCCGGCCCCGGCTCGTCGTGTCCGCAACATGCAAATACTCAGTTGGATTATGAACGCTTTCGACCCTCAGGTATTGCTCGAAATTGCCCTGCACCGCATTGGTCGGAGGATCAATCCGCACCCCGTAGGTCCGAATCCAGTTCGTAAACCTGAAAGGCGGATAGGTCGGACAAAGAAAAAGCTCAAACGGGCGAAGGCTCTGATTCGAGCTCAGCAACGACGCCCATGTAACACCCGGTTTCAACGGTTCGTTCACCTGCACCAGCCCGTTGTTGTCCTGCGCATAAACGAGCGTCGCGATCCCGATTTGCTTCAGATTGTTTGCACAGTGAATCTGCTGCGCGCGAGCTTTCGCCTTCGACAACGTTGGCAAAAGCAGCCCGGTCAACAGCCCGATGATCGCTATCACAACAAGCAGCTCAATCAAGGTAAACGCCACAATGCGGCCGCTTGCGGCCACTCCCCAGCCACTCAGACCAGCAGAGCCGGAAACGACCTCGAACTTCCCCGCGCAACCCCCGGAAAACGCGAACGTCTTTCGCAAGCCGCTTCCGCAAGCAGACGTAATTTTTCGCCGCCTGTTGTCCAAATCAGCCATGTCTTGTCCCAAATCCCGCGATTTGCCATGCTGCCGAAGGCAGTGCCGCGCCTGACTCAACCGGTCCCGAAGTTGCCGGCGCACTTTTGCTCCGGCACGTCTTGTTAAAGTAACGCGCCACAGCCAGCCCGGTCAATTCCGGTTCAGAAATGTTGTTCAATTCGGACACGTTCTTGCTCTTTTTCGGCGCCTTCGGACTGCTGTACTACATGGTACGCAGCAATCTGCGGGCCCGCAACGCATTGATAGTGATTGCCAGCTACATTTTTTATGGCTGGTGGGATTGGCGGTTTGTGCCTTTGCTTGCGTTCACCAGCGTTGTTGACTTCGCGGCTGCCATCCTCATCCACGACTCGCACAACCAGTTGCACCGTAAAAAGTGGCTGGCCATGAGCATCATCGCGAACCTCGGCGTGCTCGGCTTCTTCAAGTATTGCGGGTTCTTCGTTGACTCGATTGTCGCCGGCCTCGCTCAACTCGGAATCCACGCCGAACCACGAACATGGAACCTGATTCTGCCCGTCGGCATCTCGTTCTACACTTTCCAGAGCATGAGCTACACAATCGACGTGTACAGAAGACAAATCCCACCCACCAAAGACCCGTTGCAGTTCCTCGCATACGTCTGTTTTTTCCCTCAATTGTTGGCCGGGCCAATCGAACGCGCCCAAAACCTCCTCCCACAATTCGCCCAAAAACGAATCGTGACAGACCAGAAGATCACCGAGGGAATTTGGCTGGTCATCTGGGGAATGTTCGAAAAAGTCGTTGTCGCCGACAACCTCGCCCCGCTCGTCGAAATGGTTTACCAAGACCCCGTCGATTCAGCGCCCGCAGTCATGCTCGCAACAGTCGCATTCGCTCTACAGATTTTTGGAGATTTCGCAGGTTACTCCGACATCGCCCGCGGCCTTGCAAAAATCCTCGGCTTCGAGTTGATGGAAAACTTCAGATTGCCATATTTCGCCCCAAACCCACGCGAGTTCTGGCGACGATGGCATATCAGTCTCAGCTCGTGGCTCCGCGACTATTTGTACATAAGCCTCGGTGGCAACAAGCGCGGTCGCAAGCGCACTTACGCCAATCTCATGGTAACAATGTTCCTTGGCGGCCTCTGGCATGGGGCAGGCTGGCATTTCGTCCTGTGGGGAATCTGGCATGGCCTCGGCCTGGTCGCACACCGGTTCTGGCGCGAACGGCACCCTGCCCTCTCGAGTGGACTCCTCATCCGCGCAACGGCACATGCAGCAGCGTTGGCATTCATATTGTACGGATGGATCCTGTTCCGCGCAAACTCCGTCGGTGACGCACTTGTCCTTACAAAAGCGCTGAGCTCACTGAATTCCCCGGCATGGCTCGGAAGCTACATCGCCAACCTCGTCGTTTATTCTGCGCCTATCATACTGATGATGGCGTGGCAAGCCCGCACAAAAGATATGCTGGCGCCTGTCCGGATTCGACCGTGGCTTCGCGCGCTGCTCGAAGGATTGTTGCTGTGGCTGATAGTTTTCAATTGGCGGCGCGATGCCCTGCCGTTCATCTACTTCCAATTCTAACTGCGCCATGACAAGCCACGAATACCAGACCAATCCCCGTGAAACCGCACCAGTTGTGCTCGGACCAATACTAGCTCTGACATTGATTGGCGCACTCTTTCATATGTTGTCGCAGGCGGGCGCGTTGCCCGCGCCATGGCCGATATTGGACATGGACAGAACAATCCTCCTTCACCAATCATGGGCCGCCAGCCAACGGCATAACGCTCAAATACTGCTCGTCGGCGATTCGTCCTGCCTCATGAATGTAGATACGCCTCGGCTCTCTGCCATGCTGGCAAGGCCCACACTCAATCTGGCAACCTTCAGCTACGTTGACCTCGAGTCCCACGCGCATCTCGTAAACCGCTTCGCACAAACCAACCCGGACCAACTCGATACCGTCGTCCTCCTAATTCATCCACAAACCCTGCGACTGGGCGAATCATCAACACACCACACCGCGCTCCTCAGAACAGCTCTGAGCCTGCAATCCACAAACAAAACCCTGAATTCAACCTTCCAACCGACTTCGCCCCGTCCATGGATTCGCACGGTTGACCTCCTCGGCGTCAACCTGGTGCGCGAACGTTTGTTCGGACGTCTGATCCCAATCCCGCTCCCTGGTCAATACGGACGTGCCTATGGGTTCACCCACGACCTCTGGCGCAAACTCACGGCCCAGCAAGGGAGCCTCGTCGATCCCCACACGTTTGACCCTGCCAAAACCCCCGCAAACACCGAGTACCGCATCGCACCAAGGTTCCAAAAGGAAGCTCAACAGTTCCATCAAATCTGCCCTCCCAACGCCCGCATCGCAGTCGGATTGACTCCTCTCCCCGCCTCAATTGCCCAGCCGGATAACGACCGCGTTTACCGCGAAATGCTGAATAATCTGGGCCGCTGGCTCGATGCAGACATCCTGTTGACTGAGCTTCCAACCACAATGCCAGATGCACAGTTCGCCACCCTGACACACCTCAACGCCCATGGAAGACAGGTGTTTACCACTCTGCTGGCAGAAGAACTGAAACCGCAGTCAAGAGCCGGTCAACCTCCGCATCGCAGCGAGAATGAATAATGGTCTTGTCTGTTCGGAGAAAGTGGTTTTCCCGCCACCACCGCGGTTGTGTCTCTAAAAAGGGAAACAGCCGCCTCTGCTGTTCTGACCGTTTGCTTGCTCCTTACTCGCAGGCAGGTGACCTCAATCCAGCGACAGTTATTTGAGTGGTTTCCAGTCCACGTGCCGGAACCGGTCCCACACCCAGGTGAAATCCCTGTTCCGTATGTTCCCGCCGCTCCAATAAAAGCTCTGTATGCCGCGCGCAGAGTCCCGCGCAGCCTTGATGGTCGTTGATTCAAGCCAACGGTGAAGTTCAACGTGCCCGTCTGCAAACCCAAATGTGCTCACGTCCCCGTGAAAAATCGCAAAAGGATCCACCCACCCGGGCGGGTTCACATCCAACACCCACGTCCCGTTGTTATAGCTGCGCGGATCTGCTTCCTCGATGAAAACAAACGACATCGAAGGCTCGGTAATCTGAGTGCTCTTTGCGTACGGCTTGATCCCGGACCACATGCCGCCCGCCATCCCGTCCGCTTTCGAGTAACTGTCCCATGCCCACCCGCGCCCGGGACGCAACGCTTTGGTCCTGATGTCTCCGGGACAATGATAGGCGCCGATCGCTTTGCAGTAATTGTACTTGTACAATGGCGAGTTCGACATGCCGGCCGCCACTCTGCGCATCGCCTCGGTCTCGGTAATGCCCGTCGTTATGTCCGGGACCGGCCCGACCCAAAACCCGCCCGCGTACAGGTTCATCGTGCCTTCCGCGCCTGTGTATGACGTCGGCAACAACCTGTCGTCGTTGTCCAACGCATACATCTGCCAGCCCAGAACAAGTTGCTTCTGATTGCTCAAGCACGTGGCACAGGTCGCTTTAAGCTTGGCACGCCCAAGCGCAGGTAAAAGCATCGCCGCCAGAATCGCGATAATGGCGATAACAACAAGAAGTTCGATCAGAGTAAATGCCGGCCACTTTCGCCGGTGCCAAGGGAACTGCAAGCACTCGGTTTTCATCGCTATTTCGCTTATACTTCGTCCGGTCCAACCCTGCAAGCCATTATTCGGCTTGCGTTTTTGCGTCCGAGCCAAAAAATACAAGCCTTTTATGAATCCTGAGCCGTCTGAATCAACGTGGTTTTACGAAGCGCTGGCATGGCTTGAGCTTAACCGCAAACAAGTCATCGCCGGAGGTCTGCTGGTTTTGGCGATCATCGTCGCCGGTTACGTCTATGATTGGCACCGAAAAACAACCCAACGCGAAGCCGAACGCGCACTGTTCGCCCTGAAAGATCGGCCCGGCACCGAAGACTCAACCCGCGGCCCCGCGGCAAGCGATCTGCTCAAAGTCGTCGAGTCCCATCCCGGCACAAGCGCAGCACAACGGGCGCTCCTTCTTGCGGCATCCGACCTTTTCGACGAACAAAAGTATCCAGAGGCACAGGCCAAGTTCGAGCAGTTCATCAACAATTACAGCAACAGTCCGCTGACGCCCATTGCCGCCCTCGGCATCGCAAGTTGCCTCGACGCCCAAGAGAAGGTCGAAGAAGCCATGAGCGCTTATCAACGGGTCATCAACCAGTACCCGACCGAACCTGCTGCAGCCCGCGCAAGGCTGCATCTGGCCATCATTCATGAGCAGAAAAACCAGCCGGAGCAGGCGCTTCGGTTGTACGATGAACTCAACAAACCCAACGTCTTCGGCTCGGTCGCTGCCGAAGCCGCCAACCGGCGCGAGCGCCTTCTCCGCAAGCATCCGGAACTGGTCGCCGCCACCCAATCAGCAGCATCATCGGGTTCCCCCGCTTCATCAGC
>JARYMD010000163.1 GCA_029907285.1 Verrucomicrobiota bacterium
CTGCGGGTGCGCTGGCTGCATGCAGTTTGGATCGGCGTGCCCGGACAACAATGGCCACTCTGACTTTTGATATTGAAACCTCTGCATTGCCTCAGGACGCGTTCGATGAGGCGCAGTGGGAATTCTTGTTTCGCGAAGCGGACCGGCTTCCCGATCCTGCGGCCCGGGAGCAGAAACGCGCTGAAATTGTCCAGCAGCTCAATCTTTGGCCGCTGACAGCTCAGGTGGTTTGCATCGCAATGGTCAATGTCGATACCGATCGTGGCCAGGTGCTGTATCTGTCGGGTGACAGCCAATCCAAGACAGATCAAGACAGCACTGTGGAGTTCGTCCCGTGCCCCGGCGAATCGGCCCTGCTGTCGAGTTTCTGGGACGTGGCACGGCATTACGAACACGTTGTTACCTTTAACGGACGGAGCTTTGACGTTCCGTTCCTGTACTTGCGTTCCGCTGTGCGCGGCGTTGCCATAACGCGCAAAGACTGGATCGGCTACCGCTACTCGACCGAGCCGCATTGCGATCTGGCCGATCAACTGACTTTCTACAATGTGAGCGGGCGCGAGGGGGCAGCACGCAAGTTCAATCTGGACTTCTATTGCAAGGTTTTCGGCATCGATTCGCCAAAGAGCCATGGCGTGACAGGACGCGATGTGAACCAGTTGATGGCTGAGGGCAGGTACATTGACGTCGCCGAGTATTGCCTGCGGGACGTGCGCGCCACTGTTGCGCTTTACAAGATTTGGAAAGAGCGCCTCGCGGGGATCAAGTAAGAACAGCAAACCGTTTCAATTCGGCGTCTGCATTTCGCGCAATCGTGTTGTCTTCCTTGAAACCTTTTCGTCGCCGCAACCTTTGTCGGCTGCACAATCGCGCTCTGGGATATCAGGTTTTCTCCGGTGGAACACTATTCGCTCTGCCAACCCGGGGCTTCGTTGAAGATTGCGCGTTGAACGTTGGACGGTGAGTGTTCCGATCGGTTCAGCCGGCTGGGCGTTTGTTTGGGAACGCTCAGCGTTCACCACGCATCTTGCAACCTTCAACGTGGCGATTGAAAAACAGCCGTATCTGATTTCCCACACATTCAGGTCGGAGCATGGATTGGAGGTGGCGTTGTCTGTACAGATTTCGACGTCGAGCACGGATTGCCCAATCAGGAGAAACCTTGGGCTATGCAGGGTGCACAACCGAATGGATCGCCTGCAACAGTTGGTTGGTGCCATAGGGCTTCTGGAGGAATACCTTCACACCCAACTTCTCGAGTTGCGCGATTTTTGCAGCCTGATTGGAGCTCGTGGAGTCGCCAGTGCTGACAATTATCGGCAATTTGGGGTCAATTCTGTGAAGCGCGCTCGCCAGCCCAAGCCCGTCTATCACAGGCATCAACAAGTCGGTTATGACCAGATCGATCCTTTCCCTGTATTTGGTGTACACGCTGATTCCTGCTGCACCGTCTTCGGTGACGAGGACCCTGTAGCCGCCTTTTTCGAGAGTCCGCTTTGTCACCTCGCGAATTCCAAGTTCATCGTCCACCACCAATATCAGTTCGCCCTGTCCGCAAGGAGCTTGCGCTTGCGCTGGGCCCGCCTGCGACAAGGCATCCGGCACGGCGGGAAGGTAAACAGAAAAAACACTTCCTTGCCCGGGCGTGCTCTTGACCAGAATGAAGCCGCCGTGGCTTCTGACAATTCCGTGCGACGTTGCCAGGCCGAGGCCGGTTCCTGTCCCCGGTTCTTTGGTTGTGAAGAACAGTTCGAAGAGGTGATCCAAAACCTCCTTTGTCATTCCGTGTCTGGTGTCGCTGACCTCAACAACAACGAACGGCCCTTCCCGGGCCTCCGAAGCCACGGTGGACAGGAACTGCCTGTCGAGCTGCTTGTTCGCGGCGGTAATTTTGAGGTCGCCTCCGCCGGGCATGGCATCGCGCGCGTTCACAGAAAGATTCAACAGCACCTGTTGAATCTGCGTCGAATCGCCGATGATTGGCCAGAGGTCACGGGGACAGAGTTCGTAGTAAGTGATATTCCGCGGAAAGGTCTCCCGGATCAGGCGGCCGGTGTCTCTAATGAGGTGCTGCAACTGGATCGGTATTCTTTCGCCTTTGAGGCCGCGGGCGAACGTCAGCAATTGCCGCACAATGTTCGCCCACGCTGAGCACTCGACTGGATCATTTCGATGCTCGCTTGAAACTCCGGCGAGATGGATTTGTCGCGGAGCAGCGAAGCGCCCAGGACGATTGGCGACAGCACATTGTTCAGGTCGTGTGCAATGCCGCTGGCAAGTGCGCCGATGCCTTCCAGCCGCTGGGCTCGCAGGTACCTGGCCTCGATATCCTTTTTCTCCGCGATGTCCGTCTGAATCGCAAGAATCTCGGCGGGTTCACCCGGCTTTTCAGGCAGGAGTGTCCGGCGGCAGAACATTATCAGTGGTTTGCCGCCCTTTGTCTCGAACTTCATTTCGCCGGACCATGCGCGTTCTTTCAGCAGGGCAGACTCCGCGGCGGTGAAAGCCGCCACATCCTTCACGCCCAGCTCGGTGATTTTGCGGCCGAGCGCTTCTTCGCGTTTCCAGCCGAGTGTGTGTTCAGATGCGCTGTTCCAATACGACACCACACCATCTGGCGACCGCACATGAATGGCGTCGGTGGCTGCTTCCAGCAACGCAGCCTGGCGTTCGAGCCACAACTGTGCCTGTCTGTATTCCGTGATGTCCTCGACAGTGCCGTCATAGAAAACAATCTTGCCGTGCTGGTCGCGGACCGGCTGTGCACTTACCCTGACATAAACAATGCTGGCGTCTTTCCTGACCCATGCACTCTCCAGGCCGGGCACCGTTCCCTCGCGCTCGATGGCTTCTTTAAACAAGCTCCTCGGGTATCTGGGGTGGAACCCTTCTGTTTCCAGATTAATCTGAGCCAGTTTCTCAAATGAGCTGTAACCCAATAACCGGACCAGGGCCGGATTAGCCATGACGATGCGCCCGTCCGGAGTGGTGCGATACAGACCCATCACGGAATTGTCATACAAACTCCGGAACCGCTGTTCGCTTTCTTTCAGGCGGTCTTGTGCAAGCCGTTGCTGGGTTGTTTCACGAACAACCCCGACCATTCTTACTGCGCGCCCGTCCGAGTCATAAGTGAATCGGCCATGGCCCAAAATCCAGTGCACACTGCCGTCCGGCCAAATCACCCTGTATTCACACTCGTAGGCGTGGCGGTTCTCGAGTGCGCGCTTGATTGCGTCGGAGACCAGCTCTTTGTCCTCAGGGTGCAAGCGCGCCTCGAAACATTCATATGCGCCGTTGAACTCATCCGGTCTCAAACCGAACAACCGTGCGTGATGCCCGCCCCACACAATCTTGCCGGTGACGAGGTCCCAGTCCCAGGTGCCCAGACCGGTCGATTCAATTGCCATCGCGAGCCTTTCCTGGCTTTGTTGAAGCTGTTTTTGTGCCTCGCTGCGCTCGGTCACATCGGCCAGCAAGCAGTGGCTGTGGGACGGGCGCCCTTCATCGTCGTGCGCGAAAACGCCCCTGACTTCGATCGTGCGCACTTCGCCGTTCTTGCAACGGAATTCGAGCTCGCTTGAGGCGGTTTTGTTGTCGTCTCTGAACTGTGGAAACAATCTTTCAAATTTCGCTCTTGAATCAGCAGTCAGGAAATCAGTCAGGGGCCGTCCGATGACTTCCTCACGTGCATAACCGAACATCTGCAGCCAGAACGGCTTGACATCCAAGAGCCGGCCCTGCGGGTCCAGCGAATGGTATCCGGCAGGTATTTTCTCGTAAACGTCCTTCAGATGCTGTTCGCTTTGCCGCAGTGTCACCTCAACGCGTTCCCGACGCCGGATTTCTTCCTCCAGTTCACGCTTTGTGGCATCGAGCTGAACGAGTTTGTCTTCGAGCTTGCGGACCAGCGCCTGGTTGTATTGCTGGAGGTACCCGGTGTCGCATTCGAGGGTGGGACGTTCAACGTCCGGCGAAACAGGCTGCCGAAGGCGCACTCCGACCTCGCTGGAAACGAGTGAACTGATGATTTCGATGAATGCCTCGTTTTCAACCGGTTTGACCACGAACCGGTCTGCGCCAATGCTCAATGCAAGTTCCTCGTCTTTCGGGTCAGTGAATGTGGCTGTGTAAAAACAAACGGCACAGATTTCAGTTCCGGGTCCTTTTTGCACGCCCTGCACAACGCAAACCCATCCATCGAGGGCATTAGAATGTCGCTGATGATGAGGTCTGGCATGGCCTCATGCGCTTTCTTGAGGGCTTCAGAGCCATCAGCGGCTTCAAGCACTTCAAACCCTTTCGACCGCAGCAGCACCCGCAACTGGTACCTGGTCTCTGCCATGTCGTCCACGACCAAGACCGTTCTCGAGCGCGGGTTGTCTTCTTTGGGGGATGGCGCGGTTCTGAGATGCCTTTCAATGTCCTTCATGAAAACCTCCGGAACAATCGGCTTTTCAATATACCCCGTGCACCCCGCCGCAAGAAAGCGCTCGCGGTCGCCCGGCATCGCATGCGCGGTAAACGCCAAAATGGGTATGCGTTCAAACCCGGCGATCTGCCGCAGCGCACTGGCAACATCGCACCCGTCCATGTCGGGCAAACTGACGTCAAGCAGCATCAGGTCCGGATGAACACCCGGCGCAAGCTCGAGGGCTTCCCTGCCACAGTTGGCACACCGGACATGACAGCCATTGCTCTCAAGAATGAACTTGGCAAGGTACAGATTTTCCTGATTGTCTTCGATAATAAAGACCGTCGCTTTCATTATGCATGGACATGATTGACAGCGGACAATTGACGTTTTGGATGTGCATTGCTCATTCGCCCGGCGGTTCGGCCGGGATTGTGAAAGTGAACTTGGTGCCGCTGCCAGGCGCGCTTTCAACCGAGATCGTTCCACCGAGCTTTTCAACCAGCCGTTTGCAAATTGCAAGGCCCAATCCTGTGCCTTCTGGCCGCACACCCGGCTCCACAGGAAGCTGACTGAAAGGCTGAAACAGTTTCGGAAAATGTTCGGGTGAAATTCCAACGCCTGTGTCGATCACGGACACCTCGAGCATCTGACTCAGTTCAGTCGCGGACGTCCGTCTTGCCACAACTCGAATGCTGCCATGGACTGTGAACTTGACAGCGTTGCTGAGAAGGTTGAGCAAAACCTGTTCGAACCTGCGCCGATCACTGGTCACCAGGCCGATGTCAGGCGAAACCTCGGTGAAAATGGCAAGCCCCTTTTTTTGAAATCCGGGGTTTGATTGACTCGACAACGTTCAGGATTGACGTCGCCAAATCAAATGGCAAAGGCACAATCTCGATATGGCCGGCTTCGATCTTCGAAAGGTCAAGTATCTCGTTTATCAGTGACAGAAGACGCCGCCCCGCTTCCTGCACAAAACGCAGTTGTTTGGTTTGCTCCTCATTCAGCGGCCCGGCCAGCCCCCGCAAAAGTATCCCCGCAAACCCGATTATCGAGTTGAGCGGCGTGCGAAGTTCATGCGACATGGTGGCAAGGAAAACCGATTTAAGCCGGTCGCTTTCCTCGGCCTGCAGTTTGGCCCGCTCGAGCTCGGCGGTCCGCTCCGCCACACGCCGTTCAAGCTCGTCAGCCCGCTGTTGAAGGGCCGTGTTCAATTCAACGACGATCTTCTCTGCGCGTTGTCTCTCAGCGATTTCGTTTTCCAGCTCGGCGATTTTCTGGGCCAGCTTGTCCACCAATAGCCTGCGATGGTCTTCAGCAAATCCTGAGGCTGAGGATGGAGCCACTGGATTTTCAGGGGACCGAAGCGCCCTTTCGACGGCGTCAAGGATGACTGAGACGTCACTGGTCTTTGCAATCACGTCGAGCACTCCACACTCGCTGGCCAGCGCGCGGGCAACGGACTCGTGATACACACTGGTGAAAAACACAACGCGCGTTGCCCGAATCTCCGGGTCCGACCGGAGGTTAGCCACAAGTTCAAATCCGTCCATCCGGGTGAACCGATAAGAACGCTCAACGCGCAGCGTTCATCAACGGTCGCAATCACCTGCTCGGCGTCCCTCAGGCTGCTTTGGTTCCGGCTGCGCCGGGCAGCGAAACATGCGGGCGAAAACCTGGGCGTAGCGGTGAGCTGCTGCGCCATGCTGTCAGGATGAGGAGAATCGCACAGCCGGACACGATGCTGATTCTTGACAGGAGGTCTTGCGGCCAGCATCTTGCATTCCTTTAACCTTTTGGTTGCACCTGAGGTGTCATGAACAGCCATCAAGACCGATTCGGGATTGTGCGGGAATTCGATGCGGGCGACGGCAAGGCGCGGCGATATTATTCATTGCCAGCCCTCGAGAAAACCGGCGCCGGCGTCGTTTCGCGGCTGCCGGTTTCGCTGCGTCTTGTTCTGGAATCGGTGGTACGGAACGTCGATGGAGTCCGTGTCAAGGAACAGAATGCTTTGGAGCTTGCAGGGTGGAAGCCGAAAGCGGCGAGGGCTTCGGAGATACCGTTCGTGCCGGCCCGGGTTCTCCTGCAGGATTTCACGGGCGTTCCGTTGCTTGTTGATCTGGCGGCGATGCGGTCTGCTGTTGCCCGGATGGGGTTTAATCCGAGGCTGATCGAGCCTTTGGTTCCTGTTGATTTGGTTGTGGATCATTCGGTGCAGGTGGATTTTGCGGGCAGGCCGGATGCGTTCCGGATTAACCTCGAAATGGAGTTCATGCGGAACCGCGAACGGTACGAGTTCCTGAAATGGGGCACACAGGCCTTCCAAGGGTTCCGGGTCATACCGCCGGGAATTGGGATTGTGCATCAGGTGAATCTCGAGTTTCTCGCCAAAGGCGTGCTGCAGTCCGATGACGTTTGCTACCCGGACACTTTGGTGGGAACCGATTCGCACACGACGATGATCAACGGGCTGGGGATTGTCGGATGGGGTGTGGGCGGCATCGAAGCCGAGGCTGGAATGCTGGGGTTGCCGGTGTCAATACTGACGCCCGACGTTGTGGGGGTGCATTTGACAGGCAAGCTGCGGGAAGGCGTGACCGCCACCGACGCTGCTCTTGCGATCACGCAACTTTTGCGCAAAGCAGGTGTGGTGGGAAAATTCGTCGAGTTTTACGGTGAAGGCGCTGCTGCGCTGCCGGTGGTCGATCGGGCCACAATAGCCAACATGGCACCCGAGTACGGCGGAACGCTTGGGTTTTTCCCGATCGACGATGAATGTGCGAAGTACCTGCGTGCAACAGGCAGGTCAGATGCTCACGTGCGTGTCTATGAGGCTTATTACAAGGCCCAGGGATTGTGGGGGATGCCGCGGCCGGGCGAAATTGATTACTCGGCAAACGTCGATTTTGACCTTGCCAAGGTCGAGCCATCGGTTGCAGGCCCGAAACGTCCTCAAGACCGTATCGGCTTGTCTGAACTGAAATCACAGTTTCGCGAACTGCTGGCGAAACCAGTGTCTGATGGTGGGTACGGAAAAGCTGGTGAGACAGACAAGCAGGTGTTGCTGAAGAGCAGGGTCGGCGAGGAACACAGGGCAGAGTGGACAGTTGGCACACGGCGGGCCGATCTCACAGCCAGTGAGAGCGAGATGCGGGATCAACATCCCGCACCGGACAATGTTGTGGTAAGCCGCGAAGATTTGAAGGCCGAGTTGCGGCACGGGAGCATCGTGATAGCCGCAATCACGAGCTGCACCAACACTTCAAATCCGGGCCTAATGGTTGCTGCCGGTTTGGTTGCCAAAAAAGCGGTGGAACGCGGGTTGCGTGTCAATCCTGCTGTCAAGACTTCGCTGGCACCGGGTTCGCGTGTTGTGACCGAGTATCTGGAGAAGACCGGGCTGCAAAAGTACCTTGACGAACTTGGCTTTCATCTTGTCGGCTACGGTTGCACGACCTGCATTGGGAATTCGGGGCCGCTGGAAACGCATCTCGAACGCGCGGTTGTTCAGGAAGACCTTGTGGTGGCGTCTGTGCTGTCCGGCAACAGAAACTTTGAGGCGCGCGTTCATCCCACAGTCAAAGCGAACTTCCTGATGTCGCCACCGCTTGTTGTCGCTTTTGCGATCGCGGGCAGAGTGGACATCGATTTGAGCGCCGATCCGGTGGGGATGGACTCCTCGGGGCGCCCTGTGTTCTTGAAGGACTTGTGGCCATCCGCAGAAGAGATTGCCGAACTGCTGCCTGCCACGGCCCGGCCCGAGGTGTTCCGCAGCCTGTACGGAAACATCCCATTGCAGAACCCGAAGTGGAATGAGATATCATCTGTCGCTGGCGATTGTTACTCGTGGGATGCGGCGAGCACTTATGTGCAAGAACCGCCGTTCTTCAACGAGTTCAAGCTCCAGCCAGGAACAATTGCCGAAATCAAAGGCGCGCGCGCACTGGCAATTTTCGGCGACAGTGTCACGACCGATCACATTTCACCTGCCGGGGCGATCAAACCGAGTTCGCCGGCGGGTCAATACCTGATTTCTTGCGGTGTGCGGCCGGCCGGGTTCAACAGCTATGGTGCGCGCAGGGGCAACGACAAGGTCATGACACGCGGCACTTTCGCGAATGTGAGGATCAAGAACCTCATGCTCGGAGGCGAGGAAGGCGGTTACACATTGCTGCAGCCCGCGGGCCGTAAGATGACGATTTACGATGCAGCGATGGAGTACGGGCGGAGCGGCACGCCATTGATTGTGATTGCAGGCCATGAATACGGCACGGGCAGTTCACGTGACTGGGCAGCGAAAGGAACCGCGTTGTTGGGCGTGAAAGCCGTCGTTGCGCGAAGCTTCGAGCGGATTCACAGATCGAATCTCATTGGGATGGGTGTTTTGCCTCTGCAGTTCCGGGACGGCGATTCCGCTGAATCGCTCGGGCTCAACGGGACGGAGGCGCATGACATATTGGGCATGGGGCCGAACATTGTGCCGGGCCAGGAGATCGCGCTTGTAATACATCGCGCAAGCGGCGCCGCTGACAAAGTGACGGTCCGATGCCGATTGGATACCGAAATCGAGGTCGAGTACTATCGTCATGGCGGCATTCTGCCTTATGTATTGCGCCAGGTTCTAACCCGGGAATCTCAACGGACAACAGCATAGCCCGGGAACCTCGCCGGATTCAAAGCATCGATGTGTCCGGGGCAAGTGGGCTCGTCAAATCCCAGGGTCAGGGAACCGAGAGCCTGGCTTCCCAGGCGCGTGCGGCACGCTTTGCACGTCCGGAGCGGTGAGGCAGGTGTATTCTTGTCGCAATCCTGACACGGCGGTGTATGTTTCTTGCATGAAGGCGCGAATTACGTATTTGCTGTTCGGCTGCGTTCTGACTCTGATCTCTGCCGGCTGCTGGACGAAAGCGCCGAGCGTGCCATTGCACGCAGCAGTTCAGCAAG
>JARYMD010000164.1 GCA_029907285.1 Verrucomicrobiota bacterium
GCGTACCCAGCGCGGAAGCGAACTTATTGCAAGCGGGTGCATTTTGTCGCGCTGGAGCCATTCGACTGGGAAAAGCAAAGCCAATAAGGCCAGTAGATGAACTGTTTTGGGCAAACTGTGCCATGTGCCGCCGAATACGCCGCCCAAGTACTGAAAGGCTGTGGAAAGAGACGGCGCCCGGAAGAAGACCCAGCCAAAGAGTATCGCTCCAAAAGTTGCTGTGATCTGGCAAGCGTGGTGAAAGGAAGGGAGCAAACGGCATTCGCCCGACGAAGTCTGGCCATTGTGGCTGGCCATTTGCTTCGGCCAAAGAATGTATAGCACACCATTTAGAATGCCCCAGACGATAAATTTCCAATCGGCACCGTGCCAAAGCCCGGAAATCGCAAATGTGGCAACAATGTTCGCCATCCACCGGTCTTTCGGAACGCCGCGGCTGCCGCCGAGCGGGATGAACACGTAATCTCTGAACCAAGTTGACAATGAAATATGCCAGCGGCGCCAGAACTCCACAATGTCCCGCGAAAAATACGGGTATGCAAAGTTTTGTCGCAGTTCAAAACCGAAAAGGCGTGCGACGCCAGTCGCGATATCCGAGTACCCACTGAAATCGCAGTAAATCTGAGTCGCGAAGTACACGGCGCCCAACACCAATTCCGGCCCTGAGTGTTCTCCGGGATTGCTGAATATGGCATCCACACTTCCAGCAAGGTTGTCCGCAATGACAACTTTCTTGAACAAACCCCAAAGAGCTTGACGGAGTCCGTCGCTCGCTTTGTCTGCGTCAAACCTCCGTCGCACAAGGAATTGTGGGAGCAAGTTCCCTGCGCGTTCGATCGGGCCAGCCACCAATTGAGGAAAAAACTCACGAAAGAGAGGAACGCGACGAAATCATCTACAGGTTCTATTTGACGACGATACACGTCGATGGTGTAGCTCAGAGATTGGAATGTGTAGAAGGAAATCCCAACTGGAAGGATAATGTGCAACGTCGGCAAATCCAGTCTTATCCCCATGGAAGAAAACAGTGCTGAAAACGAGTCAACAAAGAAATTGAAATACTTGAAGAAGCCAAGAACACCAAGATCGCAAACGAGGCTTACCGCAAGCAGCGCCTTTCGTTTCCCAGAGGAAGACGTTCGACCGAGCGCGCGGGAGACCGACTAATCCACTGTTGAACTGAAGAATATCAACCAAAGGAACCGCCAGTCCCACCACCCGTAGAAAAGGTAGCTCGCCAAAAGCAAAAACGCATTTGCAAACGAAGAGAGCGTTTCTGTAACAGCCAGTATCCGGCGAAAACAATTGGAAGATAGACTGCAAATGTTAACGAGTTAAATAGCATCTCATTAATCAGGTATGGCGGACTGTAACGGCTGTTGGCGGGGCATCGCGCAGCGCGGGGACAACCCACCGCTGTCAGAGTCCCGCGTTTACGAGGAAAAACACACAAAACAGAAAGGTCAATGAACAGCGCTGATGTTCGGTTTCATGAAACTGTTCCGCCTAAAGGCGGGACTACAAACGGCCGCGGGTGGATCACGCCTTTCGCATGGCCAACCCACGGCCCTCCGTTGAACGTTGTGAGTTGAACGTTGGACGTTGAACGTTCCTATCGGTTCACCGAATGGGTCGTCTGTCTGAGAACGTTCAAGGTACAACGCTCAACCCAAATCCGCGCGGTGAGGATTGGTGGCAAAGATCTGTTGCGCAATGAAAAGCTGACGGCAGCGCGGATTTGGTCGCAGCCCGCTTCGCGGGCTGGATTCCAATTGAGTGCAGTAAACAACTGATCGGTTGAAGGCCGGACGTCGCGAGTTCCGAGTAGTTGACGGGCTGCGCAGTCTTGTTGAGAACGCACAACGTTCAATGCTCAATGTTCAACGTACAAGGTGTGACTGCTCGATGAGTGCTCAATTCAAGGCCGCCTTAAGGCGGGACTCTGGCGGCTGCGGACAGGCGACGCCATTCGCGTGGCAAACCCGCAGCCCCATTTGAACGTTGCAAGTTGAACGTTGGACGTTGGGCGTTTTGACAGGGTCACCTGGCGGGGCGTCTTGTTGGGAACGTGCAACGTGTGCCGGGAAAACGCGGACGCGCCGTGGCTCACGCTGCTGCGAGCGCCTGAGGCCAGTTGAATTCCTGGCCGTCACGCAACACCGCAACGCCACGATGGGCCGCCAGTGAAACCAGCTCGTCCGTCGCATTGTCCCCGGCGGTGACAGCAATTGCTTTCCATCCTTTCTTGCGCAACAGCGCTGCACGCCGGGCCGCACGCTCGACGTCCGTCGCATCCACGGTCACAGAAACCTCGACGACAACAAACACGTCGGTTTTCTGCCCTCCGACATCTGCTCGGCCGCTTAGAATGATATCAGCCATTCGCAGATCGTCCCATTCCTCCGGCGTGAGCACGCCTTCGAGGTCGTCGGCAATGTCGCCCACAGAGAGGACCCGCGTCCGCCGGAGAACCCGGCCAAGATAGGCTGCGGCTTTGTCTCGAAACTGCGTTTCCAATGTGCGCCCGTCCAATTTGGCCAAACGTTGATCGTGGACATCCACGCGACGGATCAATTCTTTGAGTGCTGTTTCGGTTTCTTTCTGGGCCAGAGTCAGTTGGGTTTGAGCCTGGACAAGGTCGGCGATTGCGCTTTCGAGGGGGCTGAGGCGTTGCTCCACCGACTTCTGTGCTTCTGCGAGAGCAGCGACCTGTTGCTCGGTGCGGGCTTGTCTGTCGGCCAGTTCAGCAATACGCTGTTCGGTGAGCGATTGTTTTTCGGCCAGTTCGGCGAGGTGTTGTCCGGTTTGGTTCTGAGCATCCGCGAGCCCGGCCGTAACTGTTTCCAAGCGGCCGAGTTGACTCTCGGCGTTTGTCTGCACGCGGGCGAGGTCGGCGATTGCGCTCTTGAGTTCCTGAAAATCGCCTTTGGTGACGGTCTGCTGCAGGTCGGTGTACATCGCGTCGAGAATCTCGGTGAGCTTCCGCGCCGTTGCAGCGTCCATCACCTGGCTCAGTTCTTCAAATATTCGGAACGTGCCCATTACAGCATGATACGATTGCAAAGCATTGTTCCCATGTCAACAGAGGCCCGCTGCCCGGCGGTTTACAAAACCAGTGCCAATTTAAGGCAGGACTCTAACGGCCCCGGACGGGCGAAGCCATTCGCATGGCAAACTCGCGGCGCCGTTCAACGTTGTAGCTGCGGACGTGAGTCCGCAGGATGTCAAGGCCACAAGGAGGTTTCCCGCCGACTAACGTCGTCGGCTACAGGTGACTATTTCAGTGACTGTAGCCGAGGACGTCAGTCCGCGGAGGTCTTTCGGTTCAGAAGGAAGTTTCCCGCCGACTAACGTCGTCGGCTACAGGAGTGAATCTTTCAGTGATTCCTGTAGCTGCGGACGTAAGTCCGCAGGATTTCAAGGCCACAAGGAAGTTTTCCGCCGACTGATCCCGCAAAGCGGGACGGCTACGCCAGAAACTCCGAAACTCCGGCCTCCAAAACTCCGGTTCTCAGCAACCTGCTTCCAATCCATGAACTCCTGTCCCCTGTCCTCCGTCTCCTGCCTCCTGCCCCCTATTCCACATCCAAAGGCGTCGGTCTTTGCTCCTTGCGCCCTCGTTCGCAGTCCTCGCTCACTCCCGCATCTGAAGCAATGCGCGAAGGTAATCGCCATACGCGCTCTTGCCCATCGAGGAGGCTGCATTTTCGACGGCGGCGCGATCGATCCATCCGTTCTCCCACGCGATCTCTTCCAGGCACGCAATTTTGAGTCCCTGCCGTTCCTCGACAGCTTCGATGAAATGGGTTGCGTCCAGCAAACTCTGGTGCGTGCCAGTGTCGAGCCAGGCGAATCCGCGGCCCAATCTGCGCACTTGCAGTTCGCCGCGTTCGAGGTAAATCCGATTCAGATCGGTTATCTCGAGTTCACCGCGCGCGCTGGGTTCGAGTGTCGCCGCGAAATCGCACACACGATTGTCGTAGAAGTAAAGGCCGGGCACGACATAGTTGCTTTTCGGATGCTTCGGTTTTTCTTCCAGTGAAATCGCCTTGCCCGTGGCTTGGTCGAACTCGACCACGCCAAATCGTTCCGGGTCGCGAACGAAATAAGCGAACACGATGGCGCCGCGGGTGAGCTTGGCCGCTTCCTGCAATATGGGCGTGAAACCCTGGCCGAAGAAAATGTTGTCGCCGAGGATCAGGCATGCAGGCTGGCCTGCGAGGAAGTCGCGGCCGATGATGAATGCTTGGGCGAGGCCTTCGGGCCGGGGTTGCTCGGCGTAGGCGAGTCGGATGCCGAACTGTGCGCCATCGGCCAGCAACCGCTGGTACTGTGGGAGATCGTGCGGGGTGGAAATGATGAGCACGTCCCTGATGCCCGCCAGCATAAGGACGCTGAGCGGGTAATAGATCATGGGCTTGTCGTACACTGGCAGAAGCTGTTTGCTGACAGCTTTTGTCAGCGGATGCAACCGCGTGCCGGCGCCGCCGGCCAGTATGATGCCTTTCATGGGACGAACATTGGAAAAGAGTTTCGGAGTTTCAGCTACAGGTGACTATTTCAGTGACTGTAGCTGCGGACGTGAGTCCGCGGGGGTCTTTCGGTTCAGACGGAAGTTTGCCGCCGACTTACGTCGTCGGCTACGGGAGTGAATCTTTCAGCGATTCCTGCAACCGAAACTCCGGCCTCCGAAACTCCGGCCCTACAGCTTCCCAAGCCTCTCGAGCCGGTATTCTCCGCTTAATATCGATTCCCACCACTGCCGGTTCTCAAGGTACCACTGGACAGTTTTTCGGAACCCGGACTCATGGTCTTGTTTCGGTTGCCAGCCAAGTTCGCGTTTGATCTTCGAGGCGTCGATCGCATACCGCAGGTCATGCCCGGGACGGTCCTGGACAAAAGTGATAAGGTCCGTGTACGACCGCCCGTCCCCGCGCGGTTGAAGATCGTCCAAAATCCGGCACAGCATTCGCACGAGGTCGATGTTCCGTTGTTCGTTGTTGCCGCCGATGTTGTATGTCTGGCCCGGCCGACCGCGTTCGAGCACGGTCAGCAAAGCGGTCGCATGATCAAGCACGTAAAGCCAGTCGCGTATGTTCTCCCCCCGGCCATAAACGGGGACAGGCTCACCGCGGAGGCATTTGAGGATAACGGTCGGGACCAGCTTTTCCGGGAACTGGTACGGGCCGTAGTTGTTCGAGCAATTGGTGACGATGACCGGCAACTTGAAGGTGTCGTGCCACGCGCGCGCCAGATGATCCGATCCAGCTTTGCTTGCGCTGTAGGGCGAGTGGGGATCGTATCGTGTGGTTTCGGTGAATGGCGCGTCGCCGCGCCGCAAAGACCCATAAACCTCGTCTGTTGAAACGTGCAGGAACCTGAACGCGGCGCGGCGGTCGGGCGGCAGATTGACCCAGTACTCGCGGGCGGCTTCGAGCAATGTGAATGTGCCGACGAGGTTGGTTTGAATGAACGCGGAGGGCCGGTCGATCGATCTATCAACGTGCGATTCAGCCGCCAGATGCATCACGCCATCGGGCTTGAACCGGGCGAACTGATCGCGGACAGCGGGTGCGTCGGCGATATCGACTTTCGCGAAGCTGTATCTTGGTGAATCGGCAATGTCGGCGAGCGATTGCAGGTTGCCCGCGTAAGTGAGCTTGTCGAGGTTAAGGACCTGATGGTCCGTTTCCGTGATCAGGAGCCGGACAAGGTTGCATCCGATAAACCCTGCACCGCCAGTTACGATGATGCGCATAGTTCAGAAGTCGGAGTTTTGGCGTCTTGGCGTAGATGCCGACATAAGTCGGCGGAATCCAAAAAGCCGTTTATTGAGCAGTGGTCGTTGTACGTTGAACGTTCCCAAACCAGATGACCCATTCGGTGACCTTATCGAAACGCTCAACGTTCAACTTTCAACTTCCAACGTGTAACGTGGTCGCGGGTTGGCCATGCGAACGGCGTTATCCACCCGCGGCCGTCAGACTACCGCCTTTGGGCGGAATTGAAACAAGCACTCATTGAGCAGTCACACTTTGTAAGTTGTACGTTGAGCGTTGTACGTTCCCAACCAGACGGCCCGCCGGGTGAGCTCATCGAAACGCTCAACGTGCAACGTTCAACCCACAACGTTCAACCAAGAACTCTGCAAACCTGTAATCAAGCTCATCGTTGATGTCGATTGACCGTTCGCGCGGCATCACATAGCCCCGGCAATCAGCGCCTATAATCTGTCCTGACTCGATGACATGACGGCGCGTGGCATAAACGGCGCAATTTCGGACATACAACACTGGCAGCTCATGCGCAGCCATCCGACCGCGCTCTTCCTCGAGGTACGGCAAAAGCATGTCGCCTTGCATGATCTTCAGTTTCACCGGATGGATCGCGTGGTCGAGTCGGACCACCGACACCGCGGTGTCGGCGCCTGTGCGGAGCAGCAGTTGCACAGTGGCATCAATGTCTTCGGCCAGGGTCAGAGGCGAGCTCGGCTGCAGTATTACTGTGACGCTGAACGGTTCTTCACCGCGCTGTTCCAGAGAAACAAGCGCGTGTCTGACGTATTCAATCGCCGGCGATGTATCGGCCGCGAGATCGGCGGGTCTTTCGAGGGCAATCCGGGGATCGTATCGCGTGGCAAGCGCCAGCACCTCGGGATCGTCGGAAGAAACAACAATGCGGTCGAGCGACCGCGCTTTGCGCGCGGCTTCGATGACCCAGCAAACCATCGGTTTGCCCCCGAGCGGCAGAATGTTTTTGCGCGGCAGCCGCTTCGACCCCGCGCGCGCGGGTATTATGCCAAGTGTTCGCATCGGACCGGGATTGAACCCTCACATTTCGCAGCCCGGCGTGGCCGGAACCAAAGGGCCTGACGGGCAGTGCCCCAGCCATTGGACGCCCGCGGGCTGTCGCACGCGCCGGCCTGCGAAATATCTGCTGCGACTCCGTCGCCAGGAAAAGCGCTCTGATGCAGCTTCCACTGCATGCAGCGTTGCCAGACTAACTCCCAACCACATCCAACTCGTCCACCCAAATGCGGCACCCTAACAGCCAAGGGCGTGAAAACGTTGCTGTGATAGTCCGGGCTTTCAGCCCTTGGATTGTGGGAAGTGATGTCGAGATGGCCCTTGTCGTGGGGCTTCGCCCCACGCTGGTATGGGCCGCGCCGTTGGCGCTTTGATGACCGACCAAGACAACTCTGTTGTGCATGGTGGCGCAGTTGATTGTTTAAGGCGTAAACGCCCTTCAGTGTGTTCGAGACCGTTGGTGTTCCTGAACCAGTAACTCGAGGGCCGAAGGCCCGGCCCCATACCAGCCTGGGCCAGCTGCATATTCCGACGCAATTCGGACAGTTTTTCGGTGTCGTCGGATTGGTGTCCGGAATGAATCGGAACGCTGTCCGAAATGGATTGGAACGGTGTCCGAATTCATCGGAATACGCAGCCAGCGGCCCAGGTGACAGATGCCAGGTCAGTATCAACAAGGGCTGAAAGCCCGGATCATGCAAGTTTCCCGACGGTTAACTATTCGAGAACGTTCAACGTACAACGCTCAACGTTCAACCGGGACACGAAAACACGAACCGAATAACAACACAAAGCGCTGGCTTGCCGCCGCTTTGCCGGCCTCCACTTCGTGGCGCATCGCCCGTTTCAAGTTTCCGGTTTCCCCAATCGTTTCCAAGCCTCGCGCACCTTGTGTGCAAGAAAAACCTCTGTTTTCTCGAATGATTCGACCGTGTTGCCGCCGATATGCGGAGTAATGATGAGGTTGTCGTGCTCACGCGCATAAGCAACCAAGGGATTGTCAGCACGGATGTCCGGTTCGCCGTGGAGCACGTCGAGGGCGGCGCCCGCGAGTTTTCCGGTTCGCAAAGCGTCCAACAACGCAAACTCATCGATCACGCCGCCCCTCGACGTATTGACCAGTACAGCGCCCCGTTTCATTGCTGAGAAAACTCCGGCGTTTATCAAGTGCCGCGTTTCGGCACTATAACTCACATGGACGCTTACAACGTCAGCCTGGCTGACCGCATCTGGCAACGTGGCCACGGGTTCAGCAAGATCCTCAGGGAATGCTTGATAAGGATCAAACCCGATAACTCTCGTCCCAAAAGCTCTGAAGTATCCGGCCGTGATCCGGCCCAAACGGCCCATACCAATGACCGCTACTGTCTTGCCATACAGCTCGCGGCCCTGAAACTGATCCCGATCCCAGTGACCCCCGAGGACGGACAGACACGCCGCGGGCAACCTGCGAAGCAGAGCAAGAGCGAGTGCGACCGTCAGCTCTGCGGTGGCTCGGATCTCGCGCAGGAACTCCGTTTCGCCACGCAGACTGACAACGGCAATACCGGCCGCCTTGCACGCCTCGAGGTCAATGTGATCAAGGCCCGTCACCGGGGTGGCAACAATCCGACATCGAGCAGGCGGGCGAACCGTTTCAGACGTCACACGGAAACCAAGTCGCAGCCAGACGATGTCGTAATTCTCGAACGCTGCTCTGAGCGAGTCACAAGTGGGGCGGCGCGCATCGACCTCCGCCCATTCAGTCAATGCCGCGAGCGCGCGCGGACTGAATCGGTCGGGCTCAGCAATCAGAATCTTGGGACGCATGGGGTACAAGGACCAAAAGCCTCATGGGCTTGCATCGGGAGCATCGCGTCAATACGCAAGCCGTTTCTCGAATGTCGGCTCGATTTGCGCGAGGAGATCGGCGATTCGCCGGCCCGCCAGGCCGTCGCCGTAGAGCGTATCGGACGGGTACCTGCCGTTGCTCATCTGCTGCGCGACAGCAGCGTGGATTTCAGCAGGGTCGTAACTGACATCAATCACGTTCCGCCCGCGTTCGCGCCCGGCCTGTCGGGTGCCGATGTTCACCACAGGCACGCCAAGGTATGAGCATTCGCGAATCCCGACGCTGCTGTTCCCGACCAGACAGCGTGAGTGATAAAGAAGCTTCAGGAAATCGCGGCCTTCCATGTTCTTGAAGAAATGGAGGTTCGCTTCGGGGTGATATTCGCGAAATGCTCGGATGCCTTTCGAGGTGCCGTCAGACCCGGCATCGACGTTCGGCCAAAACCAGAGCGCCGGATAACTCAAGCGGTGCACGACTTCGAGCAACTGGGTCACCTGCTGGCGCGCAAGGTGATGTTCAGTTGTGACAGGATGTTGCACCACGACGAGATAACCGTTGCTCAGGTCCACGGGCCGGCCAACGCCGCCGTACCTTTTGAAAGGATCAAAATCCAACGCGGGATTGCGGAGCACTTCAGCCGCCAAATCTATGGACGGACAGCCCGTGACAAAGATTCTGCGCGTGTCTTCGCCCATG
>JARYMD010000165.1 GCA_029907285.1 Verrucomicrobiota bacterium
CCATATGGCCTCATTCGATCTGGCCGCTGATCCCGATGGTTTCTCGCGCGCTGCCGCTGATGGAGTGGGCGTTGGTAAGCGCGAAGCGCTTGGAGTGCAGTTTCGCTACTGTTAAAATGGCTTGCGGGGAGACACTGTCGGGGATGGAATTGGGTTTTGCCGGCAGAGATGATGTTCAGCTAAAGATTTGTGATGTGCGACAATTGTTATCCTAAGCATTACTGCGGGGTGTTTGGCGTTTACGGGCATCGGCGCGCGGCTGAGGTGGCATACTATGGTCTTTACGCATTGCAGCACAGGGGCCAGGAAAGCGCGGGCATAGTGTCGTGTCACCGCGGTGAATTCTACAAGTGCCACGGGATGGGGCTTGTTCCTCAGGTGTTCAGCGCGGAAAAGCTGTCGGAGTTGCCGGGGCGGATGGCTGTGGGACATACGCGGTATTCGACGACCGGTTCAAGTCATATTAGGAACGCGCAGCCACTGGTTGTGAACTGCGCCAAGGGCCAGATTGCGGTGGCGCACAATGGCAACCTGACGAATGCGGCATGGCTGCGCGACGAGCTCGAGTCAAAGGGGCACATTTTCCAAACCACGGTGGATAGTGAGATTATTCTCTACCTGCTGGCTCAGCCGGGGAACAACCTTGTGCAGACGCTCAGGCAATTGGAGGGCGCTTATTCATTGGTGATCATGACCGAGCGTGAGCTCATTGGGGCGCGTGATCCGAACGGGTTTCGGCCCCTTTCGGTGGGGCGGCTTGGGCGGGCATGGGTGCTGTCGAGTGAGACGTGTGCATTTGACCTGATTGAAGCGCGGTTTGTGAGAGACGTTGCGCCGGGGGAGATAGTGTTGATCAACGACGAAGGGATGCGGAGCATACAGGCGTTTCCGGAGCCGAGGCGGAGGTCTTTCTGCATTTTCGAGTTTGTGTATTTTGCGCGCCCGGACAGCACGATAACGGGGAGGAACGTCTATTCGGTGCGTGTCGAGCTGGGGCGGCAATTGGCGCGTGAGCATCCGAGGGAAGCTGACATTGTTGTGCCTGTGCCTGACAGTGGGAACTGCGCTGCGCTGGGGTATTCACTTGAATCCGGGATTCCATTCGAGATGGCGTTTGTGCGGAATCACTATGTGGGGCGCAGTTTCATTCAGCCGACGCAGTTGATTCGGGATTTCAACGTTCGGGTGAAGCTGAATCTTATAAAGGAACTTGTGCGGGGGAAACGGGTTGTGATCATTGACGACTCGATTGTCCGGGGCACGACCTGCAAGATACGGGTGAACAACCTGAAGGAAGCGGGCGCCAAAGAAGTGCATGTGTTGGTCAGTTGCCCCCCACACCGGTATCCGTGCGTGTATGGGATTGATTTTCCGGACCGGAGCAAGCTTATGGCGGCCAGGTATTCAATCGAGCAAATACGGCGGTACTTGAATGCGGATTCTCTCGGGTATCTGTCGCAGGAGGGTATGATTAAGGCCACGGGTTTGCCGGCCGATGGTTTTTGCACTGCGTGTTATGACAGCCGGTATCCGGTTCGGTTCAATCCCGAGCTTGAGAAGTTCATCATGGAAAAGCGCAAAGCGCGGATTGAGAGCCTGGGCGAGCAGATTGTGAGGAGAGATCGCGAGCCGAGACTGCTCTGAGGATGCTCTGATTAGTGGAGCATTTGTTGGGCGCTTGCGTCAAACTGTGTGTGATTCGGGTTGGTTCCAGTCTGGGAATCTCAGCGGATATTTCGCGGCCCGGCGTGGCAGAGGGCGCTGGTCAACGTGGGCGGGCACCGAGTCTCTGCCCGCCAGGAAACTTTGGTTCCGGTTACGCCGGGCTGCGAAATATGCGGGCTAATAAACCGGCGGCTGGCGTGTCATATTGTTTGGCGCATGCAGAAAGCGGTCAACAGGTGCGGGAGCGGCGCTGAGCGTGCGGCCGGCAGTGTCGGTTGAAAGACCAAATGGGTATTGCAGAACCAGTGTCGGCCGGTGACCGCGCTTTGCGCACGCAATCTATCGAAGTGCTGTTTGGCGCTTTGGAAGCTCCCTTGCTCCGATACGCCCGTTATCTGCTGTCCGACGATAACGTGGCTGAAGAAATTGTTCAGGAAGCTTTTGTAAGGTTACACGGTCAATCGGACGGTGTGCGTGACCCGCGGAGTTGGCTGTTTCGAACGGTTCACAACCTTGCGCTTAATCACAAACGAAAGACGGCAAGGATAGTGCCGCTGGAACAGGACGGAGGCGCAGGGTCAACGGCCGTGGCGGAGCCTGTTGACGGCCGCCTTTCGCCGGATGAAGAACTGATGCGTATTGAGGGAATAGGTTTTGTGAGGTTGGGATTGGAGGGGTTGGACGCGCGGAGCCGGGAGCTGATAATGCTCAAGTTTTACGATGGGTTGTCGTACAAGGAAATAAGCGCGCGCACCGGCCTGAGCGTTGGCCACGTCGGCTATCTGTTGCACCACGCGTTGAAAAAACTTACTGCTGATCTTGTTAGAGCCGGCCTTGTTCAATGAATACGAATTCTCCAGAGCACGAGCGCGAACAACTCGAAGCCCGTGTCACAGCGCTGCTGCTGGGCGAACTTGGTGCCTCCGAGGCGGAGGAGGTTGAGCGAGCGATTGAAACCGATCCTGAATTGGCCAAGAGCAAGGCGAGGTTGGAACGGACGATCGAGTTGATCAAGGGAGCAGTGGGTGGACAGGGGGCGGCTTGCAACTCTGGCGGCGACATGCCGCGGCTTTCGGATGCTAGGCGGAGACGGCTGAGGGAATTGTTTGCGAGCGGGAACGCGCCGAGTCGCAGGGTGCGGTCGAGGGCGAGCATGGATTGGGCTGTGCCGTTGAGCATTGCGGCTGCGTTTGTGGTATTGATGGGGTTTGCGAGTTTGCTTCTCGGGGTTGGGTCATTTGGCAAATCCAGGGGCATGGCGGCGAGGCCGAATGTGGTATCAAGTGTGGTATCAAGATTGAATCGCGAGCCCGCCTCAGCGATTGGCGAGAGGGATTACTCACGAAGGGTTGCCGGTGGGAGGCCAGTCGCAGGACAACAGATCGAGGCTGCGGCTGTTGAGGCTGTTCCTTCTTTGTCGCAAGAGGTTCGGAAAGGGACACCGGTTGTGGGCGTGTCGGCTGGACAGGCAGGTCAACGGGCGGAAGGGACGAAGGCGGCCGAGGGAAGGAGTATCCGGGTTTATTTGCCGACGGAGGCCCGGGTTGCAGAGAGACTGTCTGAGAAGGCAGACAAGGCCGCTGTTGCAGACACGTCCGGAAAAGACGCGGCAGCATTTGGCCGGCCGGTTGGCGCGCCTGCTGCGGCGACCGGGGTTCAAGCGCCGACGGACATTAGAATGCTGATGAGATACGGGCTGCTTCCCAAGGACAGCAAGGTTTCTGTGCGGGACCGAAGCCAGGCTGAGGGCGTCGAGCGCAACAGATCGGCGGTGGCGGCGACATCGGGAGGAATTGGGGGTGCGGAATTTGGAGGGTATGACACCGCGCGGCGGGTCGAAATTGCGAGGCAAGCGGACGAGTCGGTCAAGGTGCCTGCACGTGGGACCGCCCAGGTTCCGGCAGTCCCTCCTCCGACTGCGATGCCGCCGGCTTCGCAACCGGTTCAACAGGAGAGAGCTTTTTCGGCGCAGGAGGCCGCGACCAAACAGGTCGAGCTTGGCAATTTGGCGCCCACGCTTGGAACTGCCCTGCATGAAAAGAGATTGTCCAGAGCAGGCGGTGCTGGCGGTTTTGCACGGCCTGTCATGAGCGCTGATCAGGAAAGTGGCAAGGGTGTTTTGGGGCCGGGGCAAGAGGCAACTGCATCTGCTGCTGGCGAGTCTATGGCTGAGGATGTGCGGGCTCGAACGGGGGCAGCAGGGAAACCGGTTGCTGGCGCAGGCGTGGCAGGCCAGCTTGGGCTTGAGCCGGTGAACGGTCCTGATGCTGCAGTGACGGAGGTGACGGAGCGATTTGCCGGGTTGTCCGAAAAGGAAGGGGTTTCAAGTAGCAAGTTCGTGCCAGTGCTTGGTGACAGTCCAGCAGCGGGCCGGTTGTTCAGCTTCGCTTACAAAGAAGGCGCTTTGGACAGTCGTGGAATTATTACCAATGCCGTTCCTGAGCCGCAGCCGGAGGTGTTGTCGGCGGAGAACCCGTTATCGACCTTTTCGCTGAACATATCGGATGTATCGTTCAGGCTTGCGGCGGCGAGCTTCGAGAACGGGGCAGTGCCACCGCCTGCCAGCATTCGGAGCGAGGAATTCATCAATGCGTTTGATTACCGCGATCCTGAGCCGGCAGCGGGGATGCCGATGGCGTTCAACTGGGAGCGGGCGCATTATCCTTTTGCGCACAACAGGGACATCATTCGGTTTTCGATTCGGACGGCGGCGTTCGGGCGCGATTCGGTGCGCCCGCTGAATCTTGTTTTGCTGCTGGACAGTTCGGGGTCGATGGAGCGCGCGGACCGGGTATTGATAATTCGCGAAGCGTTGCGGGTGCTGTCGCAGCAATTGAGACCGGAAGACGTTGTGAGTGTTGTGGGTTTTGCGCGGACAGCACGGCTTTGGGTGGACGCTCTGAGCGGGGATCGTGCGGAGGAGTTGGTGGAACGAGTTGGGAACCTGACCCCTGAAGGCGGCACGAATCTCGAGGACGCGCTCAAGCTTGCATATGAGACTGCGGCGCGACATTTCCTGCCAAACGGTGTTAACCGGATTGTGCTTTTGACTGATGGCGCTGCGAACCTTGGCGATGTCGAGCCGGAGTCGCTCAAACGAATGGTGACAGAGCAACGGAAGCGGGGGATAGCATTGGACTGTTTCGGGATCGGATGGGAAGGGTACAATGACGAACTGCTCGAGGTTCTGTCACGGAACGGGGATGGGCGTTATGGTTTCGTCAACACTCCGGAAGAAGCGGCGACTGATTTTGCGGCGAAGCTGGCTGGTGCGTTGCAGGTGGCAGCGGCGGACGTGAAAGTGCAGGTCGAGTTCAATCCGCATCGAGTGGTTTCGTGGCGTCAGATTGGCTATGCGAAGCACAAGCTGACGGCCGAGCAGTTTCGCGACAACACGGTGGATGCGGCGGAGGTTGCGGCGGCTGAATCGGGCAACGCGCTTTACGTCATCCAGACCAAACCTGAAGGCGAGGGGAACATTTGTGTCGTGCGTGTTCGGTATCGTGAACCTGCCAGCGGGTTGTATCGGGAGATGAGCTGGCCGGTGCCGTACACGGGGATTGCGCGGCCGTTGGAGAAGGCGAGTGCGGCGATGCGGCTGGCGGTGGTGGCGGGAGCATTTTCGGAGCGGTTGGCGTCAAATCCGTATGCAAGCGAGGTGAAGACCGGCTCGCTGTTGAGTTACCTGAACGGGGTGCCGGAGGCGTTCGATCTTGATCCGCGGCCAAGAAAGCTCGAATGGATGTTGCGTGAGTACCAGAGAATCGCGGGAGAATAGCCTGCGAAGGCGGCGCAGAATTTTTCACCATAACCATATGAAATACACAAAGCACATGCTGGCAGGTCTGTTTTTTGCGCTGGCAAGCAGCGTTTTCGGGGCGGAGGAGCAAACCAGCGTCGAAGTGAAAAAAGCGTCTGTTGCCGGTGTTGTCGATGAAGAGAAAGCGCGATTGGTTATCGAGGCCGATCTGAGGGGGTTGACCGGTGCTCCTCGGAAATCGATTTATGCGGCTTCGATCCAGAGCCTGATACACGTGTCAACGGCGGCGGTTGCTCAGGAGTTTCGCTTCAATGTTGATGCGATTGAGGGCGATTTGCGTGAAGTGGCTTTTGCATTGAGCGGCAGCGGCGAGATACGGGAGGTGACCGGTGAGAACCTCGAGAACTGGAGTGTTCAATGGAGCACGGGCGGGGTGCGGCATCTTGTGTTGCGGCTCAAGAAGACCGATCAACGGCTGACCTCGTTCAGTGGCCGCGCCACGGCGGAGACAGTGATAAAGGAGACACCTGTGGAACTGACGCCGTTGTCGATGGTGACTGAACCTGCGACGCTTGCGCGCGGGTACATTCGAATCGACGCGGACCCGGGTTTGAGTGTTGAGGTTGCGAAGCCCGCCGGGGTTGTGCCGGTTGAGCCTGAGTATCTGCCTGCTGAGTTGAAATCGATCAACAAAGCCGCAGACGCTCAGACAAAGGCGTTTCGTTTTCACGGGAGCGGCTATTCATTGCCAATGCGAGTTGCCGCTGCGGACCCTGAAGCCGGTCGTGTGACGCTGGCGGATTTCCGCATGGTGGGGCAGTTGAGTGACGATCAGGCGGCTTTTACGTTGACTGCTGTCGCAAGGGTGAAAAATCAGCGGGGTGGAAAGCTCACGATTTTGTCAGGAGACGCTGCTTTGACGGGTTATGAACAAGCGAGTGGCTGGCGGCTTCAATTCGATCAGGGCGGGTATGTGGCCGTGTTTGACAAGCCCGGCGAATTCCCGGTCGAGCTGCGGTTCAGCGCGGCGGTCCGGGTCACAAACGGCTGGAACAAGATCAGTTTCCGCACTGCGCCGGGGACGCTTCAACCGATTCTGTTGCGGGGTTTGCCGGCGGAAACCGAGTTTCAATTTGTTGGGGCGGCGCGCCCTGAAAGGTCTGGGAACGAGTTTGCCAGTCATTTGCCGCCGGATGGCACAGTTGATTTGGCATGGAAGAGCGCCCGGCGCGAACAGGAGGGTGCGCTGTTTTATGCGGCTGAACTTTTCTCGCAGGTTTCGGTGGGGCCGGGGTTGATGCGGCAGAGTGCGGTGCTTGACTTCAAAGTAATGCAGGGTGAATTGAGCCGGGTTGTGTTGCTGATAGGCGGGGAAGGCGAAGTCACGCGTGTTCAAGGGCCGGCGGTGCTTGCATGGAACGTTGGCCCCGGTTCGAGCAAGGGCGAACGCGCCTTGGAGGTTCGGCTCAACCAGCCGCAGAAAGACCGGTTTGTGGTGCAGGTCGAAATGCAAACGCCACTCGGTTCGTTTCCGCAAACGATGGATGCGATCACGTTGCGGCCGGAAGGCGCCACGCGGTTTGCCGGGTGGGTGCGGGTTGTGAACGACGGCGCGGTGAGGATCGAAGTTATGCAAACGGCCGGTCTGTCGCAGATATCGCCTGAACAATTTCCGCAGACAGACTCGACGAAAGGGCTGGCGGCGCCACGCGCGACGCAGACGTTCGCGTACAGGTATTCCGGCGGCGATCTGCGGCTGAGGCTTCAGGCAGACAACATATTGCCCGAAGTGTCGGTGTCGGAGGTGTTGACGTACAGCCTTGGCGAGACCGAGCTGGCGATTGAAGCGGAGATTGAATTGGACATACGCGAGGCGCCGGTGCGGGAGCTGATGGTTCGGGCGCCGCCGGGTTATGCTGTTGCGCGGCTCAACGCATCCGGGCTGAGCGATTATTTTGTGACCGACAGCGCGAGCGAGACCGGCCTGCGTCTTGTTTATGCCAATCCGGTGTCAGGCAGGCAGCTTGTGGAGATTCGTTTCGAGCGGAACCAGGCACTTGGCGAGGGAACCTGGCGACTGCCGCGGGTCGAGGTGTTGAAGGCAAAATCCGTCCGCGGCCACGTTGGGGTCGCGGCAGAAACGGGGTACCGGATGACGCCCGGTGCTGTGAGCGGGCTGACAGAAGTTGCGACGGCGTTTTTCCCGAAGAAGGTGGCCGGGATTCAGGCGGCGTACAGGATCAGCGACGCAGGGTGGGCGCTGACAATGAACGTCGAGCGTTTGCCGCAATCGATTCAGGCTGACGCGTTTCATCTTTTTTCCGTGGGCGAAGGGATTGCTTACGGGAGCAGCATAATCAACTACCTTGTTTCCGGGGCGCCAACGGCTGCGTTTCGGGTCGAATTGTCCGGCGAGTACTTCAACGTCGAGTTCACCGGCAAAGACATAAGGGGCTGGCAAAAGACCGAGAACGGTTATCTGGTGCAGTTGCACACGCCGGTTTCAGGGGCTTACACGTTGTTGGCGACCTATGAACGGCCGTTCAAGGCACAGGGCGAAACTCTGACGTTTACCGGCGCGCGGCCGATGGACGCAGCATCCGAGCAGGGGCACACCGTTGTTGTGAGCAGCTATCAGTTCAATGTGCAGCCTGTCAACGTGTCTTCATCGCTGACGCCGCTTGAACCCGGCGAGGTTCCACCCGAGCACAGATTGTTTTTCGACGCGCCGATTCTGGCTGCGTACCGGTACACGAGCCGGCCGTTCAACCTGCAGTTGGCGCTGCAACCGCTGGCGCAGGGTGACATGGTCAGACAGGTGATCGATCGCTCGTCGATTGTGACGCGGATTACGCGCGAGGGGCAGGTGGTCACGGATGCGAGGTATTTCGTCAAGAACAAGGGCGTGCCGCATCTCAGGCTGTCTTTGCCGGAGGGCGCCCAGCTATGGTCAACAATTGTCAACAGCAATGTTGTTGTTCCGATTGTCGATGGGCAGACGAACCTGATTCCATTGCCGCAGCGGGCAGACCCGAACACGCTCCATGAACTTCGAGTCAAGATTGCGTCGCGCGCGAAATCGGCTTCGAGGATGAGAGTGTCGGCGCCGGTGCTGGCAGCGCCGGTTTTGTTAACCGAATGGCGGATTGAAGCTGACGAGGGCAAGAAGCTGGTGTACCGGGGCGGCACGCTTACGCCTGCCGGCGGGGTGGTTGATCCGTCAGGTTTTGCCGGATTGCGGCGGATGCTGTCGGGCGGCGAAAGCTGGCGGACGGGAGGCACGATTGCGGTAAGCCTGTTGTTGGCCGTTTTGGCGGTGGCTGCGTGCAGGTTCGCATCGGCTGGAGGAGATGGAAGATTGACGCTGAGACGGTTGTTTGTCGGTGTTATTGCGCTCGTGGCCGGGTTTTTTGCGGTGGCGCTGCTTTTATGGCTTGCGTTGGAGGTGAAATCGGCGCGTGGCGTGCAGTTGCGGGATTTGCATTTCGTTGCTCCGATCCAGCAGTCGGATGTGGCGCTGGCGGTTGATGTTGGGAACGTGGATGCGAAGATGTCAGTGTTGTCACTTCTTTGGGTGTTGTGGCCGGGGTTGGCGGGTTTGGTATTGTGGGCGTGGAGCAGGCTTACGTCGCGCGCGTGGCTGGCAAAGAACGGCGTTGCGATTGGCTGGGTTCTTGTTTTGTGTGCGTCGCTGCGGCTGCCTGATGGCGGCGTGGGGTTTTTTGTGGTGGCGTGTGTTTTTGTGGTGTTGGAGTTGTTCCTGCCCGCGGTGAAATGCTGGGGGAGAGCTGGCGGGAAACCGAGGCCGACGCCCGGGGTAGGGAACGGTGCAGCGGCGAGTGCTGCTGTGATTGGCGTGTTGATGGGGCTTGTTGCGCTGGGTGGCCGGGCGCTGTCC
>JARYMD010000166.1 GCA_029907285.1 Verrucomicrobiota bacterium
TAGTTTGTGCCGGGACCGCGACCCGATTGTGGGAGTGGGACTTCACCGCCGCGCCCAACGATTTGGGTGTTGTAGATGTACTTGCGGCGGGCGGGCAAATACTCGGTTTTGAATCGCTGGATTGCCTCGGCCATTGTTTCCACGTCCGGGCTTGTGTTTGTGTAGCTGACGACCTTGCCGCCGTGCAACCACGAGCCCCACTTCTCAAAATCCAGTTGAGCGTCGGATGGAACGATGGAGGGCGGATCGATCAGGGCCAGTTGCTCATTCAAACGTCTCTCGAGGTACAGATTCGTTTCAGGCGTGCCAGGTGCAGGGGGCGGCTGCAAAAACTCATCTGTCAGGGTCCGAATGCGGCGCATTATCATTGACCGTATGTTCGGATCAGCGAACAAATGCGCGACGAGGCGGATTGCCGTTCCCGTCACCACAAACCCATCCGTGTAAAGTCCATTATCGAAATAGGTGTTCTGTGTGTTCCAAACGCGCCCGAAGGAAAGATCGAGGTCCCACGGCAGTATTGCCCACTCGCCGGTTCTGCCCGTGTCGCGATAGGCATACCAGTTTTTGCTGTGCATATCGATGTTGCGTATGACGGAGTTGGCGGCCAGGAGATTGACGCACCGTGGAATGTCGATGTTGTCGTAAATGTATTTGCGCAGGGCATCGCCAGTGAGGTCCAGGCCGTTGATCAGCGCCTGGAGGTCGGTGTTGTTCTCGAACTTGCGCGTCTTTTTTTCAACGCCTTTGGTTCCGGTGTCCCCTGTGTCCTTGTTGAGGAGGTTGTCATAGACCTTGTACAGTGCGCCGTCCTTGTTCAGTCCGGCGCGTTCGAGATATATCTCGTCGGCGTCTTCGACGAAATCCGCAGTGCTGAAGAAGGTTCCGTTCTGCTGAACGCGCACTGTGAACGCAAAGTGCGCCGGCACACCCGAGAGGCGCATGACCTCGTAAGCAAGGACATGGCGCACTTTCGATTTGTCTGCCCAGTTGCTGAGCAGATCGATGTCTGCAACTCGCGGCGCGTCGTTGCTCCATCGAAACCGGTGGGTCCGATTGAAATCGATGTTGTAGCTCTTTTTCGGGAAACCCAGGGACGACTGCCCGTGCACTGTAAAGAGCACATTGTCGTAGAACTCGCCGTCGTAATATACACACCCGCGCGAACCGGTCGTTGTGTCCGCACCACCCGGATTGCTTGTGAACCAATGGAACACTGGCAGCAATGTCTTTATCCGATCGTCGTGCGCGACTGTGCCGAAGTATTGCTCTGAATCGAGTGGATCACGGTAAGTGGGCTCTCTTGTTGTGGTGCCGCTGCTGTCGGTCGCAACAAGCCGCCAGCGCGTCATCTCGCCCGGAGCAAATGCAGACGCCGGAATGACGGCTGTCCAAATCCGGTCCCCTGCCTGCGCGTCCGAGCCCTTGCCATCGTCGGCCATGGGGGTGCTCAGTTCCACCCCAAACATCCGCCGAAAATAAAGGCGGACAGACGCAACCGGACTGTTTACGGGCGTGACACGGGCGGCAACAATGAGAGGGCCGGTCACGGGTTGCGGCGGATTTTTCACAAGCACTTGAATGATTGGACCGGCGCGCGTGCCAGCCCCGTTTGGTGCGCCGGGCGTGGGAACAGAGAAGTAACTCCAGCTCGGCGAAGACGATGGCCCTGCCACGCCGTAAGATTGGTTTTCAAACTGCGGTGGATAAAAAGGCGCACACTCCGTCAGGATTGTTTTCCCGTCGGGCGCGACGAGGGCAAGGTACTCGCCGTCCGCTTCCAGTCGAAAACTTGTATGCAGGCGGCCGGTGATATTTGTGCGGTTCTTGCCGGAGGCGAAGACGATCAAATACTCCCCTGCTTTCAGTGTGAGTGCGGGGAAGGTCCACTTCGTCGGGTTCGACGCGTTATCGGTTAGATGATATCCCTCCAAGGACAAGTCAGCGCTGTCAGGGTTGTGTATCTCGATCCAATCGGAGAATTCGCCGTCTTCGTCGGCCAGGACGGAATCGTTGGCAGCCATGAATTCGGTGATGACCGGCGCACCCGGACAGGAAACGCACAAGCACAACAGCAATCCCAGCCACGAACTCCGGCAGACGTACTGACTCAGTATCGGCACGTGCATCCCCTACAGCAGATTTCGTGCGAAATCAAGCGCATGACAAACTGACGCGCACGCTGTCTGTGATGCATGGTTACCCGCAAGAAAGGGCTTGATGTCCCCCGATTCCGGCTCGCTGGGACAGCGAGCCCTACCGTGCAGGGAACCTTGCATACAGTCTTTCATTTCCGCGTAAACGCGGGACTCTGGCAGCGGTCGCTTGTCCCGCGCATTGGACGATGTCACGCCCGCGGCCGTCAGAGTCCGGCCTTTAGGCGGACTGGAAACAAGCACTGGTTGGGCAGTGACACTTTGTATGTTGCGCGTTGCACGTTGAGCGTTGAGCGTTCCCAAACAGACGAGCCATCCGGTCAACTGAAGGGAACGCTCAACGTTGAACGTTCAACTTGCAACGTTCAACCGGGCTGCGGGTTGGCAATGCCAATGGCGTGATCCAGCGGTTGCACGGTGAGATTCCCGGGCAGGGCAAGGAAAGTGCATTGGTTCATGCAAAGCCGCCCGCGATCTGATTTCATTCTGTTTCTGTTTTTTCAGTGTGGATTATTGGTTGACATACTGTTGATGCGTGCATAGGTTGCTTCCAACGCAAAGGTATGGCTGAGAATATTCCAAATGCGCCTGCTGGCGCTGAACCGCCGAAACCGCCTGAACCCGCAAAAGTTCAGCCGAAGAAAGAGACGGTGCGAATCAGTTTGCCCGCCCAACCGACAACCGCACCCACGATAAGGATTCCAACGCCGGCGGGGGCAGCTCAGCGGCCGCCTGCTCCGGCGGCGGCCCCTGTTCCTCCTCCTCCGGCTGCTGCTGCTCCTCCTCCTCCGCCGGCACCGGCGGCTGCGGGTGCTGCACGGCCCGCGCCTGCAGCTGCGCCTGCAGCTGCCGCTGCTCCGCGACCGGCTCCGACAAGGCCGGCGTCGGCGGCTTCGGTGGGGGTGCTTGAAAGCGCGCTCGCAATTGCGGCCGCGTTGCTGAGCGCATTGGCGTTGGTTCGCGTTTTTCTGATAAACGGGATGTTTTAGCAGGGCGAACCAGCGGCTCGGATATAGAGTCTGGGTTAGGATCAGGGGCTCGATAACAGCCCTGAGCACGTGGGGATCACAAAGAGGTGTTTGCTTATGGCTGTCAGGAATATCGTCGAGCTTACAAATGATACTTTCGCGTCTGAGGCGCTCCAGTGTTGTGTTCCGGTGATGGTAAGCTTTTGGGCCGATTGGTGCAAGCCGTGCCTGATGCTGAGGCCGCTGATCGAAGACCTTGCGCTTGAATACGAAGGCCAGGTGAAGTTTGCGATCGTTAATGTTGATGAGCAGCCCGAATTGGCGCGGGAGTACCGGATCAGCGCTGTCCCAACCATGGTGTTGTTCAAAGACGGCGAAGTGCAGGATGTGATCGTGGGGCTCAAAGGGAAAAGCGACCTGCAATCAAGCCTTGAACGAATTCTAACGCCGGCTTGAAACCCAAACCGGGCCGGGACATGCCATGCCACTGATTGTTACGCCGGGCCATTTGTCGCGGCTGGCGGAATATTATCATCAACTCGGCACAATGCTTGCCGCAGGCATGACGCTTGTCCAGGCGCTTGACCAGATTCAGAATTCGCCGCCCGCCGGGTTTCTGCGCTTGCCAACTCAACGCGCTCTGGAAAGCTTGCGCAAGGGATACACGTTCACCGAAGCCATGGCCCGCCTGGGGAAATGGCTGCCCTCATTTGATCTGGCCCTGCTCAAATCCGGCGAACTCAGCGGGCGCCTTGACACGTCCTGCAAGCTTCTCGCGGCATATTACAATGACAGGGCTCAAATGGCGCGCCAGGTGCTTTCAGACCTTGCCCTGCCACTTTTCATTGTCCATGCCGCAATTTTTCTTGGCGCGTTTCCGGCATTCTTTGTTGGCGGCAGCCTGAAACAGTTTCTGGCGCAAACCTTGGGTGTTCTGGCGCCGTTTTATCTGATCTTTTTTGTAATTACTTGGGCGTGCCAAAGCCGTCGCAGCGCAACATGGAGGGCCATCGTCGAGAGACTGCTGCATTACGTCCCGATTCTCGGGAAAGCGCGGCGTCACCTCGCACTTGCGAGGCTTGCGCGAGCCCTTGAAGCACTGTTGAATGCCGGTGTCCCCATCGGTGAAGCGTGGTCAATCGCTGCCGAGGCCAGTGCGTCTCCCGCTATTGAACGCGCGGTGCGCAGTTTTCCCGCGCGGTTGCAAGGAGGCGAAACACCTTCCGAGTTGCTTAGGAAAAGAGGCGAATTTCCGGCCATGTTCACAAACTTGTATGCCACCGGCGAAATCAGCGGGACGCTTGACGACGCTTTGAAACGTCTCTTCGAGTATTACCAGGATGACGCTGCCAGAAAAATGAAGGCGTTGGCCGAGTGGACACCGCGTGTGATTTACCTGATAATCGTCCTTGTTCTCGCACTTCAAATCATTGCGTTTTGGACAAATTACTATCAGTCCATTCTGGGCCAATGACGCGAAAGTCGCGTCATGAAAACATGAGTCGAGCACTCACACTCCCAATTTCGAAGGCACTCCGAGTGCAACTTCTCGCTCTGATGCCAAATGAACATAACTGAGATTCAGTCGAACGAAACCCTGCGCCGGCATCAATTCCCGGTGGCCCGCCGGTGTGCATACTTCGCCCACGCCGGTGTCTGTCCTGTCCCCCGGCGGGTAAGCGAAGCCATTGCTGAGTATGCTTCTTTATGTGTGCATGGAGATCAGGAGGATTTCGCGCCGGAAGAGTTAATTCCCAATACGCGTGCGCTCGGAGCACGTCTCCTTGGCGTTCAGCCCGACGAAATCGCCCTCGTCGGGCCCACATCCGTTGGTCTGGGCTTGATCGCCAACGGGCTTCCAGTGAAGCCGGGCGACAACATCTTGATTTATTTCGACGATTACCCGAGCAATGTTTATCCATGGATGGCGCTTGCACAGCGCGGTGTCGAGGTGCGCTCGCTCAAAACCGCCGAACTGGGCCGGATCGAGCCTGACACTGTCCTGGACCAGGTCGATAGCCGAACCAGACTCGTTTCGCTTGCCTCCTGTCATTTTGTGTCCGGCTGGCGAATCGATCACGCCACCATTGGCCGCGCTCTGAGAGAACGCGGCATCTGGTTTTGCATGGACGCAATTCAGACGCTTGGCGCTTGCCCGGTCTCAGGGCACGATGTCGATTTCCTCGCCGCAGACGCTCACAAGTGGATGCTGGGACCGTGCGGCGCCGGTATTTTGTATGTGCGCAAGGAACTCCAGGAGATTCTGCAACCGAGTCTCCTCGGGTGGAACAACGTGCTGTGCCCGAACTTTGTTGCGCAGGACCGCATTGTTTTGCAGACCGGCGCAAGGCGTTACGAGGCTGGCTCTGCCAACCTGCTTGGCTTGGTCGGGCTCAAAGCCGCCCTTGAACTGTTGCTCGATGTCGGGATCGAAAACATCACAGCGGAGCTCCGCAGACAACGTGAAAGGATCGCAGCCGAATTGCAGTCACGCGCATACCGTCTGCTCAACCCGGCCGCTCCCCCCGCGCATACAGCCGGCATTCTGAGCTTTTATCGACCGGGCGTTGACTCCCGCATGTTGCACGCTCGGCTCGCAGACCGCGGCATTGCCACTTCACTTCGATCAGACCGCTCGGGGCAATCCTACGTGCGCGTCTCGCCCCATTTTTACAACACCGACGCCGAACTTCAGCGGCTGTTCGACGAACTGTAACTCCACGGAACAGGCTCGGACAACTCAGGCGACAAAGCAAGGCGCCCCTGTTCAGGCCCCTCTTGCACGGGCGATGTCCATTCGAATGCTTCCTCAATTGCCCGATGCATCGCCCTGAACCACCAGCGTGCCCTGGCAATTCTGTTCAGCCGCGTCGGACGCGCACTCGGAAGAGCCGGATTGCTCAACGGCAACTCGAGCTGCAATTCCTGTTCTTGTTTTCTGACGATTCCGCCAATCATGAGTTTCATCGAGAACAAGTGTCGCACATGGGGTTGGACAAATACTGTCCAATGCTGAAATAAATCAGATTAAAGTGTTCCGCCTCAAGGTGCGGCTCTGATGCGCCCCGGGTGCGGCAATGCCCAATGCGCGACACAACCGGTCGCCGCCGGAATTCGGTGTTTACGCGGACATCTTGCTGCTTTCGGCCCGGATTTCCGGCGCGAGCGGTTTGCGCACGAGTCCAAAGCGAACGGACCGCTGTTTGGATGCGCGTGTGTGGCTTGTGGCGGGTAATGAAACGGTTCAGGCGCCCCGGCATGTCGCCCAAGACGGATGTGGCCGCAGACGGGCGACATTTAAGCCAGGCAAACAAGGCACCGAGAACGGCGAGTGCAAGTTGGGCATTATGGCCGCGCATGCCCGGCCGGTCTGAGGCGGAGCCTTGCCAACAGTTGCACCGGCTTTGACTTTCCCCCCAAGCCGGTCAAGAATAACGGCGTGAAGATTCTCCGTTATACCGACCCTGACTTTGGCGCGCAGATCGAATCAATGAGCCGTCAGACGAGCCTGTTTGATCCGGTTATCGAACAGCGCACGCGGGATATCATCGACGCAGTGTGTGAGAAGGGCGACACTGCGCTGCTCGAGTTCACTGCCAAATTCGACGGTGCTAGATTGAGCGCAGACCAGCTCGCGGTCACAGCCGCCGAGTTTTTCAATGCATCGGTCAAGGTCGGCAAAGAACTCCGGGAAGCAATGCGGTTTGCTTCCAAGAACATCGCAAGCTTCAGCAAACGCTCTCTGCGAAAGAGCTGGACCATCCGCAATGCGCAGGGTGCGATTGTCGGCGAAAGGTACGATCCTTTCGAGCGTGTTGGTGTGTATGTGCCCGGCGGTACAGCACCGCTGGTATCGACAGTGCTGATGACTGTTGTTCTTGCGCGAGTGGCGGGGTGCCGGGAGATTGTGATGTGCACGCCGTGCGGGCCGGATGGTTCAATCGAACCGGCGCTTCTCGTGGCGGCAAGAATAGCGGGTGCCACCGAGGTTTATCGCGTCGGCGGGGCACAGGCAATCGCAGCCATGGCCCTGGGAACAGAGACGATCAAGCCGGTGCAAAAAATCTTCGGTCCAGGCAACGCGTACGTTGTCATGGCCAAGAGATTGTTGTTTGGCCACGTCTCGATCGATTTGTTGCCTGGCCCAAGCGAACTTCTGGTGCTGGCAGATGACTCGGCGAAACCCGACCACGTTGCCGCGGACATGCTCGCACAAGGTGAACACGGGTCCGGCCACGAACGTGTTTGGCTGGTAACGCCTTCAGCACGGCTCATTAACGCCGTGCAGCGCGAGATCGAACAACGATTGCCGTCGCTCTCGAGGCGGGAGTATATCAAGGAAGCCCTTGGCCGCGGCGCGTGGCTCGTTCAGGTCCGCGACATGGACGGTGGCGTTGAAGTGGCAAACACTCTCGCCCCGGAACACTGCGAGATTATTGCCAGGAACAGCCGCCGTCTGGCGGCGCGGATTCTGACCTCCGGCGCAGTTTTCCTTGGTCCGTGGTCGCCGACAGCAGTGGGGGATTACCTTGCGGGTCCGAGCCATACGTTGCCGACCGGGGGTGCGGGGCGCAGTTTCGGGGGTCTGGCCGCCGACCAGTTCCAACGCAGAACAAGCATTGTTGAGTACAATCGATCTGCGCTTGCCAGGTCTTTGCATTCGCTCAAGGTTCTTGCCGGCGTTGAAGGGCTTGAAGCACATGCGGAATCGGCAAAAGCGCGGTTCGCTCGAACCAGCTCACGCGGGTAATGCATGCAGGGGTTGCCACTCCACGGAGCTTCGGGTTGCATTCAAAATTTAATCACAGTGACAAGTTGCGGCTCTTTATCGCAGAACATCAGCATGAAATTGAAAAGAAAGTCGGCAGGGCCGATTTCGCTCATTCGGCCACTGGTGCGCAGGCTCAAAGCATACGTTCCCGGCGAACAGCCCAAAACACCCGGATTCATCAAGCTCAATACAAACGAGAACCCGTATCCGCCATCGCCCAAGGTTTTGAAAGCAATCAAGGCCGCCGTCGATGGGCGATTGCGATTGTACCCGAACCCGACAGCGGAACCGTTGCGGCGCGAACTCGCCCGGTTTCACGGCTGCAGCCCGCAAAACATCATTGTTGGGAACGGGTCTGATGAACTCCTTGCCCTTGCAACGCGCGCTTTTGTTGAACCGCTGCCCGACCGCGCGCCACGCAGCACAAATCCCACAAGAAGCACCGAGCGAAGGAGCATCGACCGGTCAACGGTTCAATATTTCGTGCCGAGTTATTCGCTCTACCCGGTTCTGGCCGATATCCACGGCGCGCAGCGCAACCCGGTCCCGCTCGCTTCGGATTTCGGTTTGCCAAACCCCGGCGCACTCAGTCGCAGCAAACGCTGGAACTGGAACGCTGCTCTGACGTTCATAACCACACCGAACGCGCCAACCGGCAGGGGATATTCAACCGCCGAACTGGAAACGTTGTGCTCAAGAATCAAGGGCGTGGTTGTCCTCGACGAAACCTACGTGGATTTCGCCCCTGAAAACGCTCTCGAACTGGCTTTGAGGCATCCCAACGTTCTTGTCTCCCGCACGTTCTCGAAGGCTTACTCGTTGTGCTTCCAAAGAGTCGGATACATGGTTGGACATCCGGAACTGATTGGCGCGCTTCTCAAAATCAAGGACAGCTACAACGTCAACGGACTCGGCCAGGTGGCCGCTTTGGCCACGTTGGACGACCTTGGGTATTATCATGCCAACTTTAGGCGCATCGTTAGAACCAGGGACCGGCTGCGCGAAGCGTTGAGCCAGATGGGCTTCGAAGTATGCCCGAGCGCAACCAACTTTTTGTTCGCGAAACCACCGCGGTTCAGTGCAAGAGACTGGCTGCAGCGTCTCAGGGAACGCAACATCCTGGTGCGCTGGTTCGACCTGCCTGAAACGCGTGATTACCTGCGTATTAGCATCGGCAGTGAAACTGAGACAGACACACTTATTGGAGCGATCAGGGACATACTGGCGTCGGCAGCTCGCCCGGACGCCCGAAGTCAGACTGTTTGACATATTAGACTGGTCTGGCGGCCGATGTAGAATTTTCTTGACACTCCGAAAGATGTTTGAAATAAGGGACATGTCTTGCAACTGCTTTGAGAGCAGGTGTTGTGCGGTTTGACTCTG
>JARYMD010000167.1 GCA_029907285.1 Verrucomicrobiota bacterium
AATAGGATAGTAACGAGCGATGTCAACAAGAAAAAGCGATAATATTAGGCGAAATCGCATGCCTACATTTTGTGTAACACTCAAAGTGGACTAAACCCATGTCAAATCGAGGGTTAATGCAGGTTTTGGGCTAAAAAGTTGGTGGAGAATCCGTTGAAGCATGCGCAAAGCGAAAAACGCGGTGTCTTTCGTGAAACCTTGCATAAGGCAGGGCACACGATTCCCGCGACCCGAAAGCAGCAAGGACAGCTTTCAGATTCTCTCGCAAACGCGCAACACCATCGGCGGTCGGCCAAACCAAGACACCCAAAGCTTCGTTCAACCGAGGTTTCCGCTTTAATGGATGTGAACAAGAACAGCGCTGGTGGCGGGGATTTGAATTGCAGTGCCGTCGCCGGCCAACTGATGGACGTCGAGGCTGACAGGTGTCTTCGCGCCGGTGCTTTCGGTGAGGTTGCCCGGTCCGCTGAGCAAAACTGCGGATTTCGCCGAAACCAGCGGGTAAGGCAGACGGTCCGTGCGAACGCGGCATTGGACTTGTTGGGGGGCTGTGGTCAGATTGGCGATGACAACGAAGGCTTCGCCTGGGCGGCTGTAGATTGCCGAGGCACAGCGTGGATGGCGGAGAGACACGACCGAGTTGCGCCAATCCAAAAAGCGGCATGTGGAGAAATCGCCGATCGGCTGCAGCACAGGGTACAAGTCAAATGTTTCCTGGCTCGCCGGCCACGGGGTGACGCCAGCCACCATCGCCTCGAGAGCGAAAATCTTGTGCAGATGCCGTGGCGCTTGTGAATCGATTTGGCCGTAACTGATGACACCGCGGCTGCGAGCGCCGACCAAAGACCATTCAAGGGGGAGGTCTTTCAATTCCGGCCCCTGGTCCTTCCATTTTCCGTAGCCCCATTCGTTTGCGACCACGTAATCGGCGAAGTTTTCGGTGACGAACATCGGCGTGGTTGTGTTGTGCACGATTACCAATCCATTTGGTCCCACGCGCTGTCGTGTCCATTCCATTAGATCGAGCAGTTCGTCCATGTCCCAATGACTCGCGCTGGTTGCGCCCGATTGTTTGTTATTGTGTTCGTGCAAAGGATTGTGGCAGAGCAGGGCCACGTTCCAGTCGTAGTACACACCGTCCAACTTGTGATTCTTCAACACACGGTCGATCGAGAACTTCAAGAACTCGAGCCAACCCGAGCGGAGACACATTTGCGCGCCGAACTCGTTTGTGCCGCGAAAGAAGTTGTGCTGCACATTGCCTTTGATGTCTTTCCGGGCCCATTCAGAGCCATGGTCGCGGAACTCGGTGGTGCTCGGATGCAACTCTTTGTTGGAGAAATACGTTGCAACGCGGATTCCGGCGCGATGGCACTCGGCAATGACTGCGTCGTACTTTTCCATGTCCGGATAAGGCGGATACGATCCGTCGCGCCAAAACAAGCCGTCGTCGTAATAGTCGCCGTCGTTATGGCAGTGCACGGTTTGGATTCCGCTCTCGGCCCAGCGCCGGACCCGGTCGGGCGACACCCAGTTGCCCCGGTTGCGGTTGAAAGAGGTGTGGAACCACGGTTCAATCGCTCGTCCTTCCAACAAAGGGACACCAAGGTAGAAATCGAACTTGCAGGACCTGGGCATGGCGGCGGCTTCATTGGTGGAGTGAAACGGCGAGATTAACAGCTCAAGACCGGGCGGGTCTGTCCGTGGTGTCAGAAAACACAGAGCCTGACCACGGCGCCCGGTGACCTGCAAATCCCATTGGGAAAGGTCAGAACTGACAAACCATTCCAAGCCCTCAACACCGGGGTCGGCGAACAATATCGAGCGCGGCACATAACGGGTCGAAAGCGGAGGGTCATCCGGGTTCCCGACTCTGAGTTTCCCCCATTTGTTGCTTCCAAATGCGAACGGAGGCGCGCCTTCGTTCTCAGTGATGCCTTCCCTGTAGCCGTAGTCAGTCAGGCTTGAAACCAGCGCGACAGACACGGGACAGACTTCGCGAACGCGCGCTGTGGCATCTTGAACGACATATTCGCGCTGCACTTTGACGTAGCCCCAGCGGTACTCATACTGAGTTTTGACCCGGATGTTCGAGGCGCCGCCAAACTTCGCGACAAGCCGCGCTTCGATCGTCACCAGCTCTTTCAGGCCGTCACGCCGATGCTCCACGCGTGGATTGTCGTCCAGAATGTCCGTGAACACGGTCCCGTCTTCAGTGCGCACATGCGCCGCCATGGGCGCAGCGAAAAGGTTTTTTGCTCGCCCGTGGGTCAATTGTATCCGTGCGATGGCGCCGCCTTTCTTGAGGTCATGTTCAACGGCGTAGTAAGGGGTGCTTAACGTAAGGACACCTGCAGCCGGATCATGCCGGACCGTGTACGGTTGTGGCCATGTGGAATGAAGTTTTTGTGCCGAGAGTGCAGTGACTCCGGGGAGAACCGCAAGAAACAGGATGCGCAGCAAAGAACCGCGAAGCCAGGAGGAATGTCTGCGCCACAACCAATGCACAAAAGGTGCCAATGGAGTCATCTTGGTTTCAAGATGCTTGAGCGACCGCCGGGGTTCAAGGCAAAAGGCGCACCCCGGGAGCGCGGCCGTCCTCGGCCACACCAATCCGACGACCGAGCGTACACCAGTTTCCATCACACGAATCTGGAGCCCGAACATCGACAGGCTGGGGGCGGGCAAGAATGCCCGCGCTCCTGCAGCGCGTTGGTGAGACCAACGGCGCCGGGATTTGATTGAGCAGTCGTTTTGCCTATCTCGTCACGCTCATGGCAATGGCTTCGGCGACGGTCTTTCTCCCGCTGGGCTGTTTGTCATCGAACGGGCCATCAGCGCTGCCGGGCGGCCATGTGGCAGGATCGGCGTACTTGCCGTCGTCCTTGTATTCCTTCTGCAGGCGTGCGATTTCTGCCTTCAGTTCTTCGAACTTGGCGGCTATTTCAGGTTTGCGAGCTTCCTCTTGGGAATACAAGAGATTGTGCTGCTCATTGGGATCGCTGACCAGATCAAACATCTCATAGGCATCTTTTTTCCAGTAGTAGATAAGCTTGTGTGTGAGTGTTCGGACGCCAAGATGCGCAGCGGTATTATGATGGCCGGGATCGTGGTAATAGCGATAATAAACGCTGGTCCGCCAATCAGCAGGTGCCGCGCCGCGGAGTAGCGGGACCAATGACCGCCCTTGCATGTAATCGGGCACAGGGACACCTGCGAGATCGAGAAACGTTGGCGCGAGGTCAATGTTTGCCACAAACTGCCCGGGCACGCTGCCGGGTCGGATGCCCGGGCCGCGGACCAGCAGGGGGACGCGCAGCCCCGGCTCGTACATGAATCGTTTGTCGTACAAGCCGAGATCGCCGAGGTACCAGCCGTTGTCTGAAGAGTAGAAAACAAAAGTGCTTTTCGCGAGGCCTGTCCGATCGAGGTACTCGAGGATTTTGCCCACGCTGTCGTCCACGCCTTGCACGCACGCGAGGTAATCCTGCATGTAGCGCTGATACTTCCAGCGGATGAGTTCCTTGCCGGTGAGAGTCTTGCCGTCCACGGTCACTTCCATGGGTTTGACATCGAGCCACCGCGCTCGCTCTGGGCCGGTGAGGTTCGGAGGCGGTTCCAATTTCAGGTCGCGCCGGGTCAGATCACGCGCGACCGTCTGTTGGTTGGCAGGCAGCGCTGCGGGGCGGGTGGCGTAATCGTCCCAGAATGTTTCCGGTTCGGGAAACTGTCTGTTTTTGAACGAGGCCTTGTTTCGTTCGTCGGGCTCCCACGCGCGGTGTGGGGCCTTGTGATGTAGCATGAGGAAGAACGGCTTGTCTTTTGGGCGCGTGTTCAGCCACTCGATGCCGAGTTCGGTCGTGATATCTGTGCAATGGCCTTCGATCGTGATTCTCCGTCCGGGAACAAGAAAAGCCGGATTCCAATACGCGCCCTGGCCGGGCAAAACAATCCAACGGTCAAAGCCTGTCGGGTCCGACCCGAGGTGCCATTTGCCGATGATGCCTGTGTGATAGCCAGCCGCCTGCAGTTGCTTGGCCACGTTATCGCGCGTGCCATCGAACCGGTTGAAAACCGGCACGCCGTTCAGGTGCGAGTATTGGCCGGTCATGAGCGTGGCGCGGCTGGGTGTGCAAATTGAATTAACGACAAAAGAATTGGCAAAACGCAGCCCTTCATTAGCAAGTCGGTCTATGTGCGGCGTGTGATTCACCTTCGAGCCGTAAGCTGAGATGGCATGCTGAGCATGATCGTCGGAGAATATGAACAGAATATTCGGCCGCGCAGATTCGCCGGCACCGAACGCGGTCGATGCAAGCAACAGCAAGCCAGGCAAAGAGCAGATCGTCGATTTCATAATTGTGAATCCAAGTTCGATGGTTGACTTCTCGACTACGGCCGCCGAGCGCACAGTTTTCCACATACGAGTATCTCGCAGGTGGTTTGTCAAGCAGCTCTGTTGGAACCCGTGCCTTTTTCGACATTGCCAGCCGGTCTTTTTGGCGGCGGCTGCAGCAGCGTCGTCCACTTTTGCAGACCGATAGCCCGGAGGTTTCTTGGGGAGGTTCCGGGCCAGAGCGACCTGGCATCTGGCGTCCTAATGCCCAACGGGTGTCGCTCCTCTTTGTGCGTTGCCCGGCATCGCCAGAATGTGGCTGCGCCGCGCACGCCGACTGTGGTCACTTTCTGTCCCAATTCCGGCGCGCCATGCACAGCACGATCCGAGACAACGCAATGTTGACCGACCAACCCGGCCAGTCATTAGATAATCGCATGATCAAGATAACTGAACTTTGGCTTTGAATTCCGACAAAATGCCCTCCAACATCCGGGCTTCAGTGTTTAGGGCATGAAACGTACGCATCATTGCAACGAACTGCGAATAGAGCATGTTGGACAAGTGGTAACGCTCTGCGGCTGGGTTCATTCCAGACGCGATCTGGGCGGCGTCATCTTCATAGATGTCCGGGATCGCGAGGGACGTACTCAGGCCGTGTTCGATCCATCGCTGCTTCCTCAGCACGTATTCGACTTGGCCGCCTCGTTGCGAAACGAGAGCGTCATCCGCGTCTCAGGCAAGGTTCGAAAGCGACCTGACGGCACGGATAACCCAAAGATCGAGACGGGCCAGATCGAAGTGGTTGCCGCCGAACTGGAGGTGTTGAATCAGGCCGATCCCCTGCCCTTTCAAATTGACGACTCCGACGCCGCAGCAAAGGTCAACGAAGAAATGCGGTTGCGATACAGGTACCTTGACCTGCGCCGGCCAGACATGGCAAGGAACATCCGGCTTCGCCACAAGCTCGCCGCTGCAACACGGCGTTACTTCGACCAAAACGGGTTCGTCGAAGTCGAAACGCCCATGCTTTTCAAATCGACGCCCGAAGGCGCAAGAGAGTTCATTGTGCCTTGCCGAACGAACCCCGGGCTGTTTTATGCGCTGCCGCAATCGCCGCAGCAATTCAAGCAAATCCTGATGGTGGCCGGCATCGAACGGTACTTCCAGCTTGCACGCTGTTTCCGAGACGAAGACCTGCGCGCCGACCGCCAGCCCGAGTTCACACAAATCGACATCGAAATGTCGTTCGTCGAGCGCGAGGATGTTTACGCCCTGATCGAGGGACTGCTGAAGGTCTTGTGGAAGGAAGCACTTGGCATTGATGTGGCGACGCCTTTCCCGCGCATGCCGTACAGCGAGGCAATGAACCGTTTCGGCATCGACAAACCAGACACTCGATTTGGCCTTGAGCTGGTGGATCTGAGTGACGACTTCAGAACCAGCAGTTTCAGACTGTTCAGTGGTGCGGTCGATTCGGGTGGCGTTGTGAAAGCGTTGAACGCCAAAGGGCTCGCCTGCGCAACGCAGGGCCAGTTGGAAACAATGACCGGGATTGCCACTGAGGCTGGCGCAAAAGGACTCGCCTTTATCAAGGTCGAAAACGGCGAGTGGAAATCGCCAATAGTCAAGTTCTTCACGCCTGCGGAAAAAGAGACATTGCAGGGGCGTCTCGGGATCGAGGAAGGCGACCTCATCCTTTTTGCTGTCGGCGATTGGACAATGGCGTGCGAAATCCTCGGCCGGATCAGGCTGTACGCTGCGGAGATTTTGAAGGCTCAGAGCAAGCTCGCGATTCCTGAGAACCGATACGATTTCCTTTGGGTGGTGGATTTCCCGCTGTTGAGCTACGACAAAGAACAGAATCGGTGGTATTCGAGTCATCACCCGTTCACTGCGCCTGTTCCTGAAGACATTCCATTGCTGACCAGCGAACCACGCAAGGTCCGCGGCCAGCACTACGACATCGTCGTAAACGGAGTCGAACTGGGCGGCGGGTCAATCCGGATACATCGCCCGGACGTGCAGAAGACCGTTTTCGAAGATGTTCTCCAGATACCGCCTGAGATCGCGAAAGCCCGATTCGGTTACATGCTCGAGGCGTTCCACTACGGCGCACCGCCACATGGCGGGATTGCGCTCGGGTTTGACCGGCTCGTTGCCATGCTCTGCGGCACCAGCAGCATCCGCGATGTCATCGCATTCCCGAAAACGGCCAAGGGGACGTGTCTGATGACCGATTCACCAGGTCCTGTGGACCCGAAACAATTGCGCGAGCTTCGGATCGAACTGAAAACACCGAAACCACACGCGTGAGGATTGTCATGGCGGAATCTTGGCCATAGGATCGAGCTCATGCGCGCTCGGTTCATTCACATGGCTTTTCTCGGCCTGCAGATAGTTGCGCACGCGCTTTACGGCGCGCCGGCATTCGCAGCCGCAAACGAGCAAGCGCGGGTAATGCCCGCCGCACCCGGTTCACAGATGCAGACGGAGCCTGTGCCGGTTCCTGAGCCGACGGCAACCGCCGTCAAATACCACAAGGGCAACATGCTGCTGTGGGGCGTGGGCGTGATCCTTGGCATTGCTGTGCCGACGATAATCCTGTTTTCGGGTTTTTCGGCACGCCTGAGGGATTTTGCTCAGCATCTGGGTCATGCATGGTTCTGGACAATCAGCATCTACGTGTGCCTCTTCATTGTACTGCTCTGGGCGATCAGCCTGCCGCTTGATTTCTACCAGGGGTTTGTAAGGGAACACAGCTACGGTCTGTCGAACCAGTCATTTGCGAAATGGGCGGGCGACTCGATCAAGTCGCTTCTTGTCTCAATTGCGTTCGGTGTTGCGCTCGGATGGATACCCTATCTTGTCCTGCGGGTCAGCCCGACGCGATGGTGGATCGTCACGAGCATACTGGCTGTGCCGATATTCGTGTTTGTCACGCTGATTGAGCCGATCTGGATTGCGCCTCTTTTTAACAAGTTTGGCGCTATGAAAGACAAGGCGCTCGAACGGGAAATACTTAATCTAGCCGAGCGCGCCGGAATCGAAGGCAGCCGCGTCTTTGAAGTAAACAAGAGCGTGGACACAAAAAAGATCAATGCCTGTGTCACAGGAGTGTTCGGAACCAAACGCGTCGTGCTGTGGGATACACTCATCGCGAAACTGGATCGCGACCAGGTTCTTTTCGTCATGGCCCATGAAATGGGTCACTATGTCCTCGGGCACATTTGGAAGATTCTGGCCGCGCTGTGCCTCCTGACGCCTGTGACGCTCTATCTGGTCAACAGGTCAGCAAGATGGATCATCTCAATGTTCAAGCTTCAGCTCGGATTCCAAACGTTGCAGGACGTGGCGTCGCTGCCGCTTTTTCTGTTGCTGCTCAATCTTTTCTCGCTATTACTTGTCCCGTTCATAAACGCCTTCAGCCGCCACTTGGAAAAACAAGCCGACACTTTCGCCCTCGAACTCACGCAGAACAACCATGCGGCTGCAAGCGCGTTCGTCGCCCTCGGAAAAGACAATCTGGTGCATCCTCGCCCCGGCGCAATTTACAGAATCTGGCGAGCCAGCCACCCAACGCTTGCCGAACGAATCGAGTTTTGTAACAACTACGCCCCATGGCGCGAAGGCAAACCACTGCGCTACGGCGACAGGTTCCGCCGATCGAAACGGGACTAGCAAAGTTCCAGCAACCGCACTCAATACGTTTCGCATCCTCCATGCGCTCGGTCGGGCAAAGCGCCGGAACACCATGCGCGCGCTTGTGTTCTCCGCAGAGATTTGTAGTATCAAGACACTGATCCGTTACAGCCAACTTTCAAATGCTCAAGAACAGTGTTCGATGAAAACAACTACCACCTCGCAGACTCCGGCGGTTAGTCGCCGCCATTTCTTGAAAACCGCCACGGCCACAGGCGCAACAGTTGCCGCCGAGGCAGCCGTTGGCGTTGACAGAGTATTCGCCGCAGAATCCGACGTTATCCGCGTTGGCCTTGTTGGCTGCGGAGCACGCGGCGTCGGCGCTGCGATGAACTGCGTTTTGTCATCCCCCGGCGTCGAGATTGTGGCCCTCGGCGATGTGTTTGCCGATCGCGTCGAAGAAGCACGAAAACGGCTGCTCGACGATACGCAGGACAAGGAATGGAGCTGTTGTTGTCAGCATGGCCAGACAAATCGATAACACGCAACCGCTGGTGGCCGAGTCAGTAATCGGTACAAAAGGCCGCGCGTCGGCAGGCCGAATAGACGGACAAAACCCATGGAAATGGGAAGGGCCAAACCCAAATCCGCACGAGCAGGAACACGCCGATCTGATCGCAAGCATCCGCAACGGAAACCCGCTGAACGAAGGCCGCCAAGTTGCTGAAGCCACACTAACCGCCATCATGGGCCGAATGAGCGCATACAGCGGCCAACCGGTGAGTTGGGATTTCGCCATGAATGAGTCGCAGTTGGACCTGACTCCACCCGAGATCAAAGCCGGTGGATACAAACTCGGACCGGCTCCAAAAATGCCGCCGCCAGCCTCAGGCAATGCGGAGCTTATATGATCACGGCGCAGCGTAGTCGCAGCCGAACGCGCCGCGCGCCCGACATCAGCCGATGCGCGGCACAACTGAATCATGAGAATCACCGGGGGCATTTACGCAGGCAGAATCTTGCGTGCGCCGAAAGGGCTCGACGTTAGGCCTGCCACAGACAACGTTAAACAGGCAATTTTTAACAGCCTCGGCTCGAGGATTGAAGGCGCGAGCGTGCTCGAGTTGTTCGCCGGGACGGGCGCTCTGGGGCTCGAGTGCCTGAGCCGCGGAGCAGCGCACGTTGTCGCTGTCGAGAAATCGTCCCGCCACGCATCCGTCATCCGATCTAACTACGAGGCGCTTGGCCTTGCGCGGGAATGCTTGTCG
>JARYMD010000168.1 GCA_029907285.1 Verrucomicrobiota bacterium
TGTCCCTTAGGCCCAAAATAAACCCCACCCGCGTTTCAGATGGCAAAAGGCACATGTGACGGAGCTGACACCCTCGATCAAGGACCGGGAAGGGATCAAAAAAATTTGAAATAATTCCTTGACGTCCAAGCCGCAGAAGCGTAAAAATGCGTCAGCTTTTGATGCGGTATCAGTGTTGAGGGAAAATCAGTGTATTGCTGGCTAACTATGAGCAAGAACCACATTAGATTCAAGGGAGTGCTGACCGCTCTCGCGGCATCCGCAGCGGCCGTCGTCGCCCAGGCACAATTGTCCGTTGTTTATGACAACACAGAGTACCTTGACCCGCCAAGGTATATCGGCTTTCTCGGCCAATCAGAGTTTGGCGATGAAGTCACGTTGTCAGGCTTGGGGTCGCACGACTATTTGGGGGTCACATACTTTGAGCTTTCTTATACCACCCCAGCCGGTTTTGAGCCGGGCGCCGGCAAAGTGGGTTACCTCCACTTTTACGACTTGACCGGTCCGGGCAAAACCCCTGGTGCTGAGCTGATGTCGCCAGTGGCGTTCCCGTTGGCCGCTCCTCCGGGAGAAATCCAAGTGTTCCTGTGGGAAACTTGGGATCCGGTTGTTGTGCCCCGCACGTTCGTGTGGACCGTATCGTTCTCGGGCGTGGACGGCCAAGACGTCGGACTTGACCTTGCCAATCCACCGGCCGTCGGCACCAGCTATGACGATTTCTGGGTCAAAGAGACTGGAGGCTGGACGCTCCGCTTGATCGATAACGGGAATGTTCCCGCCAATTTCTACGCGCGGATTCTCGCCATACCTGAACCGACCACTCTCCAACTGCTCGCAGTGGCGGGTGCGGTTGGTTTATGGCTGTTACGGCGACGCTCCTAATCGCTAGTTACCGCCGTCAAAAAAGCGCAGGCCCAAAAAGCCTGCGCTTTTTTAATGACCAGCACGCACATCCCATGCCTTGAATGGAGTGTGAAGCAAAAGTCTCGAGAAGGTTCAAATACCCGGGCTCCCGGAGACCTCACTGGACTGAAGGGGTGTATCTGGGGGGCAGGGGAAAATTCCCAGGCTCGGCGTTATTCTATCGCGCCCATGCCCGGTTTGATGCGTAACCTCGCCAAACAGATCATCGGTTCCTCCGACAGAAATGCTCAAAGAAAGCGCCGATGGTTCTCCGATTGCCCCAGACGCGCCACCAGCTCCTTGATTCTTTGCGTTTGATGCTTGTCGGCGACGAGCACTGCGTCGTCTGTGCAAACAACGACTGAATCACGAACACCGAGAATGGCAATAACCCCGCGCTGTTCTTTTCTGAAGTCAAACACCAGATTCCGTGCAGCATCCAGTTGCACAACGTCCCCCCTGACGCAGTTGCCCGAATCGTCCGACGGGAAATGGCGGTGCAAAGCGTTCCACGACCCAACGTCGTCCCATGCAAAGTTCCCAGCGGCCACGACAACGTTTTGCGCCCGTTCCATGACGGCATAATCAATCGAGATTTTCCTGATGTTGGGATAATCCTGTTGCAAAACCTTGCTGAGTTTGGAGGAGCCCGCTGCATTGAACCAGCGGCGGCAAGTCTCGGCCATCTCAGGCTGGTGCATCGAGAGCGCTTCAGTAATCGTCACAAACGAAAAAACAAACATTCCGGCGTTCCATCGGTAATCGCCAGACGCAACATATTGCGCTGCCTGTTCGGCATTCGGCTTTTCAACGAAACGCTCAGCTTTGTAGAAGAGCGTGCCAAATCGTTTGGTCCCCGGCGGAACCGGAAGTGGTGAGCCCACACGTATATAGCCGTACCCCGTTGCAGCCTCTGTCGGTGTGATGCCGATGGTCACAATTACACGTCCCCGCTCGGCAACTGCATAGCAGTCTGCCAGCACTCTTTGAAACTTGCGCCGTTCAGGAATCACGTGATCGGCAGGAAGAAACGCGATTACGCCGGTGGCGCAGCGCGCTCCTGCAACCGCAGCCCCAAGCGTCACTGCAGCGCATGTGTCCCTCCCGCATGGCTCGCCAACAATGTTGCCTCGTGGCAATTGAGGCAGTTGTTTCCTCACGGCGCTTTCCTGGTCAACATTTGTTATCACCAGAATGTTTTCCCGCGGCACCAGCGGCAAAACCCGGTCAACTGTCTCCTGAAGAAATGAGCGTTTCCCAAAAAGACTCAACAGTTGTTTGGGTTTTTTCTGGCGGCTTAGCGGCCAGAACCGCTCGCCCTTTCCGCCTGCAAGTATGACAGCAAAACGAGTTTTTGATTCCATCCCGGATTTCATGTCTTCCGAATCGCATTTAGAAGTGAACTGGCGAATTCCCGCACTTTGCTCACGGCATCGGGGTTCGCCGCGCATGTCTCGACCAATCGCACAACTGCGCTCCCGACAACCACCGCGTCCGCATGAGCGGCAACGGCACGCGCCTGGTCCGGATTCGAGATTCCAAAACCAACCGCAATCGGAAGATCGGTGTGCCGCCGTACAGATGCAACAAGCCGGGGAATGTGTTGTGGGACCTCATCTTGAACCCCGGTCACGCCTTCGCGCGACACGCAGTAGATGAACCCGGTTGCAGTCCGCGCAATCCGGGCAATCCGATCCTCAGGAGTCGTCGGAGCAACCAAATGTATTGCGCTCATCCCTGCCTCACGCATCAGCCGCAAGTACTCGCCACCTTCTTCAGGCGGAAGATCCAGCACAAGCAGCCCGTCAACACCCGCACAAGCAGCTTCACGAACAAACTCCGCAACACCGCGCCGGTGCATCAGATTGTAATAGATGTAAAGCACCAGCGGAATCTGGGAAACCGCCCTTATCGCGCGCACGGTCTCGAGCACACGCGCTGGTGTCGTTCCCGAAGCGAGGCCACGCTGGGACGAAAGCTGATTCACAGGGCCGTCGGCGAGCGGGTCGCTGAACGGAACACCCAGTTCAAGCACATCAACGCCGATGTCGCTGAACGCCTCGGCCAATTTGCACGTGGTCCCCAAATCGGGGTCGCCAGCGCCAATGTATATCACAAGCCCTTTTGAATTCCGGGCACGCAACTCATCGAACCGTTTAGTGATTCGGTTCATGCGCACCAAGATGCCAAAACTCACCCGCAAACGTCCAGCCCGGCCAGAATTCGATTCCCAAACATTGCGGGATCTGATAAACAAAACCCGTGTCGATGCCCGCTCGACAAGGCGAAAGAGTGTTCCGCGGAGTACCAGTCTCAGCAGGTCTGTGTCGCGGCAAGGTATTCGTGTTGCCTCCCAAAGAAGACAAGGAAGGCCCGCGCTACACAATCTCAGAAGATGAAGTGCCCGAGGAAATTGAGCGTTTCCGCCAGGCTCTCAGCCGCACCCGCGACCAGATACATTCAATAAAACAACGCGTCAAAGCTGCCATGGGCGCCAGTGACGCTGCCATCTTCGACGCCCAATTGGCGGTCTTGGATGATCCGATGCTCGTTGACAGGGTCATAGACACAATCAAATCCCAAAAAATCAACGCTGAGTTCGCATTCGCCGAGGTCAGTGGACGTTACGTGGCCATACTGAATGAGCTTGAAGACGACCGAATGCGCGAGCGCGCTGCCGATATGCGCGATGTCACCACTCGCATCATGCACAATCTGCTCAGCCACGAAGACCCGCCAGACCTTTCCAAAATCACCGAGCAGTGCATCCTTGTCGCCTATGATCTCACACCGTCCCAGACCGCTCTGCTCGACAAGAAACTCGTCCTCGGCTTCGCAACTGACCAGGGAAGCCAGACGTCCCATTCGGCCATTCTTGCAAGGTCACTTGAACTGCCCGCTGTCACAGGGCTCCGAGACGCAAGCCTCAGACTGAAATCAGGCGAATATGCCCTGCTGGACGGTTATAACGGACTGTTGATCGTCAACCCGACCGATCAAACCCTCTTCCAGTACGGCCAGTTGGCCCGAAAGCGGCTCGCAATCAAAGAAGCACTCCGCGAAATCCGCGATCTCCCGGCTGTCACCATCGACGGTTTCCGCGTCACGCTCTCCGCCAACGTCGAACAGCCAAATGAAACCGAAGAAGTGCTGAAAAACGGCGCTGAAGGAATCGGCCTTTTCCGCACCGAATACCTTTTTCTTGACCGTGGCACGCTTCCAAACGAAGACGAACAGTATCAAGCTTATCGCAGAGTCGCCGAAGTCCTCAAACCGCAACCGGTAATCATCCGAACCTTGGACCTCGGCGGCGACAAGTTCCTCGCTCACCTCAAAGCCCCGACAGAACACAATCCGTTCATGGGCTGGCGAGCCATTCGCATCTGTTTGCAAGAAAAAGACCTCTTCCGTGCCCAGCTCCGTGCCATCCTCCGCGCAAGCGTCGTCGGGAACGTCAAAATGATGTACCCCATGATATCAAGCCTCGACGAATTGCTCGAGGCCAACGCGATGGTCGCCGAGTGCATGGAGGAGCTGCGATCCAAAGGCATCCCGTTCAACCCGGACATGGAAATCGGAACCATGATTGAAATACCTGCCGCGGTCATGATCGCCGATTCCCTTGCGAAACATGCAAGGTTTTTCAGCATCGGCACAAACGACCTCATTCAGTACTCGTTGGCTGTGGACCGAATGAACCCCAAGATTGCGCACCTCTATGAGCCAACGCATCCGGCCGTCTTGAAACTCATCAAGACCACCGTGGACGCCGCTCATAACAATGGCATCTGGGTGGGCGTCTGCGGCGAAATGGCGGCTGATCCAGTCCTCGTCCCCTTGCTGCTTGGCCTTGGCGTTGACGAGCTCAGCGCCGCCCCGGCACTTGTGCCGGCAGTGAAGTTCACCGTCCGCCGACTCAAGCTGAGCGAGGCGCGCGCATTGGCCCAGTTCGCTCTCGAAAGCGATCATGGCGCCGAAGTGCTCAAACGCGCAGAAGAGCTTGCACACACCCTGGCCCCAACACTCTGGGAGAACTCAAACAAGTTCAAACGATGAAACTCATAGTGCTCGCAGCCGGGTTCGCAACCCGCCTCTACCCGCTAACACTGAAAGTTCCCAAGGCTCTCCTCCCGATCGGCCCCGTCAAGGACTCCACTGAAACGCTCCTGATCGATCACGTCCTCCGCGCTGCAAGCGGTATCACAGGGATCGACCAAATCCACATCGTCGTAAACGCGCTCTTCTTCAGCCAATTCGATGAATGGGCAAAGAACCGGCAAACCAATCAAAACAGCCCCGCCATCGACCTCGTCAACGACGGGGCCACCGACGAAAACAAACGACTCGGCGCTGTCGGCGATCTCCAGTTCGTCATCAAAGAACGCAACATCGACGATGACATCGCGGTAATCGCCGGCGATAATCTGTTCAGCCAGCCCCTGACAGGGTTCGGTGAATACTGCAGAACCAAAAACGCGCCGGTCGTGGGTGTCTATGACGTGGGCGATCTCCGCCATGTGTCCAAATACAGCGCAGTCAGAAGTGAATCCGACGGTCTAATCACGTTCTTCGAGGAAAAACCGCCCAAACCAGAAACAACGCTCGTCGCAATAGCGCTCTATTACTACCCGCGGCATGTCCTCCCGCTCATAAAGGAATACCTCGACGCACGAAACAACCCCGACCATTCGGGCCGACTCATTCAATGGCTCTACTCGCGTGCCAGGTGTTACGCGTGGCCGGTGCCGGGAACATGGCTGGACGTCGGGTCACCAGAAACGTTTGAAGCAGCTCGCCGAATGTTCGGTTGCGAAAATTCCTTGTCATCAACCAACCGCAATCCTTAGTTTTTTCGCCATGCAAGTATCATTCTACGGACACGTAAGACAGTACCAAAACATAACATCGGAAATTGACGCCAACATTCATGAGGTGCTCATGAGCGGCCAGTACGTCATGGGCCCAATGCTCAAACGATTCGAGACTGAGTTGGCGCGTTACCACGGAACCAAGTACGCAATCGGTGTCGGCAACGGCACCGACGCAATCTGGCTCGCGCTCATGGCTCTCGGAATTGGGCCCGGCGACGAGGTCATCACCCACCCAAACACGTTCTTCGCCACCGCAGAAGCCATCTGGATTGCAGGCGCAACGGCCGTCTTCGTCGATTGCTGCCCGAAAACCAAGTGCATCTGCCCGGCCAACATCGAGGCCGCCATCACGCCAAGAACAAAAGCCATCGTGCCCGTTCACCTGTACGGCCAATGCGCCGACATGAACGCAATCTGGCAAATAGCCGCCAAACACAAACTTCACGTCATCGAGGACAACGCCCAGGCCATCGGCGCGTATGGGCCCGGCTTCCGCATCTGCGATCGCAGTGACGCCGCAACCACCAGCTTCATCATTCAGAAAAACCTCGGCACCTTCGGCGACAGCGGCGCCGTCGTCACAAACAATCCCGACATCGACGCGCGAATCCGCAAACTGCGCAACCATGGCTCGGACAAACGAAATGTTCACAGCTTTGGTTTCAACAGCCGGCTCGACGACCTCCACGCCGGAATCCTCAGCGCCAAACTGAAACACATAGACGAATGGAACGATCTGCGCCGTAAATGGGCCGCAAGGTACTCGGCCGGACTCAAAGATTGCCAGACAATCGACCTGCCAGTCGAACTGCCGGGCTACCGCCACGTCTATCATCTCTACGTCATTGAAACCAAGAAACCCGAGTGGCGCGACATGCTGCTCGATCATCTCGTTAAAGCCGGCATTGACGCAAAAACCCATTACTCGATCGCCATCCACAAACAGGCCGGTTACCCGTGGGGCAAGAATGCGCGAATCGTTGGCCCGCTCACCAACGCTGAAGCCAACGCCGCTTGCTGTGTCAGCTTGCCAATGTACCCCGAGCTGCTCCCAGAGGAAGTCGATTACGTGATCGAGAAGGTCAGGGAATGGGACGCAAAGTTCGCGGCTGACGCGCCGAAAGGCAAGGGCATCGCTCAGAGCGGCAAAACCTGCCAGTATTGCTCCAACGCCTGATACGGCTGCCTCAGCGGTGAAACAGACCGCTCGCTGACCCCACATGCCCGGAGTCATTTTCCGGGCTCAGCCTTTTCACCATGGAAGTCTGTCGGGATTCCCCGACAGACTTCTTTGGCATACGGGGCGGATCTCCGGCCATCTGCGCGCCGATATCCCCCTTGGCCGAGAATCCAGACCGCAGCCGCATACAAATCGTCCACCACTAGTGCGTCCCTGAGCTTATCGCGGCATGCTCTCTCAACCTCCGCACCGTATCCGGTCCGCACCAATATCGATCGCGCAACACCAGCGTTCCATCCGCACTCGATATCTGTCAGTTTATCCCCAATCATGTAACTCGACTTCAGGTCAATCCCGAACTCGTCTCTGGCATCAAACAAGAACTGCGGGGAAGGTTTTCGGCCGCGGCTGGGCTGGTCAGGTGCTTCTGGAGCAAAATAGATTCGCTCGAACCGCACACACTCACGCCCAAGCACTTCCTCGATGTGCCGGTTCACACAGCCCATGTCCTCAACGGTGTAATAACCCCGGCCGATCCCGGACTGGTTCGTAACAACAAACAGCTTGTAGCCGGTGTCGGATAGCATCCGAAGCGACAGAGCAGTCCACGGGAAAATCACGACGTCTTCGACCCTCGATACATACCCGCGGTCCTCGATCAAAACCCCATCCCGGTCGAGAAACACAGCAGCAGTGGTTTGCTGCAATTTGCCCGCAGGCATCTCGATCGCTGAGTTGGAGATTCCGGTGCTGGCGTCGGTTTTCATCTCTCGCGCGACGCTGCGGTTCCGGATTGTTTCAGCCGGGTTGGCTCGCGGCTGAAGCTCTCCAACAACTGGTCGGGCGTCACCGCAGCAGTTCCAAGCTTGCCCACAACAACCCCCGCAGCGTGGTTCGACAGAATTGCAGCTTCAAGCGGCGACGCGCCAGACACAATCGCAGCCGTGAATGAAGCAATCACGGTGTCGCCCGCACCCGACACATCAAAAACCTCCCGCGCCACTGTCGGCACGTGAATGGGAGCCTGCTCTCGCTGGCAAAGCAACATTCCGTGTTCGCCAAGTGTCACCAGCAACAGAGCGGGCTCGAGACTGGCCATGATGCGAGCCGCCACATCCCGCAAGAACGGGTCCGACGCCAAAACGCCAAATCGGCTGTCAACCGATCGCGCCAATTCAACCGCCTCTTGCCGATTCGGCGTGATCAGTGAAAGCTTCGCCAGATTCAATCGCCGCCCCGGTTTCGGGTCCAGACTCAGCCAGATGCCACGAGCCCGGCAGCGTGTGCGGACCTCATCAAGCAACCACTGCGTGACCACGCCCTTGCCGTAATCGCTCACAATCACCCCATCGGCTTTGTCCAACTGTTTTTCCAGAGCGCACAAAATCGCCTCGTTCGTTCGCAGGTCCAACTCCTCCCGAGTCTCACGGTCAAGCCGTGTGACCTGCTGTCTCTGCGCTATGATGCGCGTCTTGATGCTCGTAGGACGGCCTCTGTGCTCGACAAGCCCTCCGCAGTCCACATCGCTCTCAACAAGCAGTTGCCTGAGATGCCGGCCGCTCTCGTCACGGCCGATCACGCTGAACAACGCCGTCGGCACCCCGAGGGTTGTGAGGTTTCTCGCCACATTTGCGGCCCCCCCGGGCATGTAACTCTCGTGATCAAACTCAACAACCGGCACTGGCGCCTCGGGCGAAATCCGTTGCACCCGCCCCCAAACAAACTGGTCAAGCACGCTGTCGCCGACCACCAGAATTCGCCGTCGCTGCGCAACCCGCAACAGTTGTCGCACTCGCGACACCGGCAGCGTGCTCAAACCATGTTTTTCTGTTTTCATTGTGAGAAAAATCAACTGCCGTCACTGCAGAAAGGCGGTCAATGGACTCGTCGCACTTGCGGTGTCCTTTGCTGCCGGCAGGCCGCATTCGAACGCAACCCTGCCAGCTTCAACGGCGGCCTTGAAAGCCATTGCCATCTGCCGTGGATCATTCGCTACTGCAACTGCCGTGTTCACCAATACGGCGGCAGCGCCCATTTCCATCGCTTCAGCAGCGTGACTCGGCGCGCCCAGACCTGCATCAACCACAACCGGCACCGTGCACTGCTCGAT
>JARYMD010000169.1 GCA_029907285.1 Verrucomicrobiota bacterium
AACGCGGTTGTCTTGGTCGGTCATCGAAGCGCCAAGGGCGCGGCTTATACCAGCGTGGGGTGAAGCCCCACGACGAGGGCCACATCGACATCACTTTCCACAATCCAAGGGCTGAAAGCCCGGGCTATCACAGCAACGTTTTCACGCCCGCCGCTGTTAGAGTTCCACCTTTAGGCGGAAGGCTTTCGTGTGACTTGCAAAGCACATCAGCGCATCGGCGTGCGTTAGGTTGGCGTGCTTTCGCAAAGTGCCGGTCAGCGGGGGCCCTTTTTGCTTGCCATGCAGAAGCCAAGTGTGCGGCAATGGTTATGTGAAAGAGCGGCTCATCAGACTGCTCCCCTGCTGCATTGCGGCGGGTGTCATACTGGCGCTTTGCATCATTCGAGCCACGGGCTTCCTCGAACCGATTGAGCTTCTCACATTCGGTTTGCGAGCGAAGCTTGCTCTGCGATTCAGCTTTCCAATTGCAACCAATCTGGCCGCTGTTGAGCTGGACGGAAGCAGTCTGGAAATGCTCAACCAACCGGAATTTGGCAGACAAAGGTTCCCCTTTCCGCGGAGCGTGTACGGGCGTGTGATCAGTGAGTTGAAAGCGCAAGGCGCACAGGTGATTGGGATGGATTTCTTTTTCCTGGACCTTGAACGCGACTATGTCGAGAACCGTGTGGAGAACCTGTCTTCGGACGAGTACTTTGCCCGGGAACTGGCCAGGGCGGGGAACGTTGTGCTGGCCACAACACCGGCGCATGTGAGCGACACGGACATTGAACTGCTGTTGGTGCCCGATCTTTTCCGAACGAGTGCACTTGCATTGGGGCATGACGGCATTCTGGGCCGCGGTTCAGTGCATGGCGTGTTCAGAAAGGTAACTGCCTATGTAGATGACAAGGCATGTGGCGCACGAGTTTGGCATTTGGGGATTGTGATGGCAGCCAAAGCATTGGGGCTTGATCTTGACCACGCCGTTGTTAACCCCGGCAGCATCCTTCTGACCAACAGGACAGGTCTCAAATGTTTGATTCCCACTGACTCGGCAAATCGGTGCTACATCGACTGGAGCGTCAAACGTCCGAAACGGCAGCCTGATGATTCTGTTCTTGGAGGAGCGTTCGCAGAGTACTACATCGAGAGCTTGCTCAGGGAAAGTGGCAGACCGGTCCCAAGCCGCCTGGCCGGCCGGCTGGTTCTTGTCGGGTTTGCTGCCTCTGGCCAGAGCGCCAGCGATTGGGGAATGACACCGGTTAGCGACAAGACGCCTCTTTACTTGTCCCATCTGGCGGTTGCCAACAGTCTTCTGACAAACCGGTTCGTACACCGGACAAGCTGGATGGCGGAATGCGTGTTGATTGTCTGCCTGGCAGTAGCGGCGGCTTTTTCTGGTTGGCGATTGAGCCCGTTGTGGGGTCTGGGCGCAATGGCGTCTATCTGTCTGGTGTATTGATTTGTGGCGTGCTGGCTCTACGTTGCGCGCCGTTATTGGCTGCCGGTGGCTGTTCCGCTGGGTGGCGCGTTTGTTATGACTTGCACATGCCTTCTAAGTTGGCGGATAGTGGTTGAGCGCACCGAGCGCCGCAGATTGCACATGGCATTTGGGAGAGTTGTCTCCCCAAGCATTTTCAACCTGCTTGTCCAGAAACCACTGTCGTCGTTTCGCGGCGCGCGCAGGAACGTCACGATGTATTTTGCTGATGTGCGTGGATTCACAAGATTCATGGAAGACCAGCATCGGCAGGTTCTCACCCGCGTGCGAGAACGGAATCTGAGCGGTGCGGCGGCCGAATTTTGCTGGACCTCGAAGCCCGCCAAACACTCGAGACTGTCAATCTCTATCTCACCTTGATGGCCGACGTCATAAAGTTGCACGGCGGCACGCTGGACAAATACATTGGCGATTGCGTGATGGCATTTTGGGGCGCGCCGGTCCCAAGGGAAGATCATGCTTTGGCTTGCGTGAAGGCTGCCGTTGCAATACATCGGGCCGTGCATTCGCTGAATGAACAGCGGCAGGCCGAGAATCAGCAGCGCCAGCAGGACAACATTTCAAGGCAAGCTGACGGCAGAGCAGCCCTCGATTTGCTTCCGGTGTTGCATGTCGGCAGCGCCATAAACTCGGGCTGTGTCACCGTCGGATTCATGGGGTCGGAATCGAACATCTCCAATTACACTGTTTTCGGGCGCGAAGTTAACATCGCCAGTCGCTTGGAAAAACACGTCGGGTCTGACCGCATAGTTCTAACGGCTTCTGCTTTCGAGGAGGTCAGAAAACATGCGCCCGAACTGGCCGACACTTTCATCCGGCTCGAACCACTGCGCCTTGAAGGAATCCCGGCGCCCGTCCAAATCTATGAGGTGCCTTGGACACTTGAAACACCGCCCCGATCGCCTTCGGACCTGAAGGGGCAAATGCGGCCATGACCTATTACCATTCTTTCTGGACCAAGCCGCTTCTAAGGCCGGACGCGCAGCCCGATGCTCAGGAGTTGTTTGTTTGGGATTTCGAAGCGTTGACATGGTTGCTGAGCGTCCTTGAGATAAGGCGTCATTCGGAAATAAGACTGATAACCGATTCGCGTGGCGCGGCGTTCGCAAAAAAGGCGGGGTTCGACTGGGCATACAACGGGGGCGTTTCCACCGACCTCGACAAGGTGCCAGTCGGCCTTGACGCGCAGGTTTTTTCGGCTGCCGGGAAACTGTTTGCTCATCGGGTCATGCACCCGCCCTGTGTTTGTGTGGACCTCGACGCAGTGTTATGGCGCCCACTGCAACCAGCCAGCCCGGTTACGGTGCTTCATCGCGAAGACCGCGACTGGCCGTGGTACAAAGCAGATGAAATGCAATTCAAGAGGTTTGGTTTCGAGCGGCCTTGCTGGGACTGGACGGTTCACCCGGTAAACGCTGCGATAGTCGCGTTCTCGGAATCGAGGTTGAAGGAGTTATATGTTGAGACTGCGATCGGCTTTATGGAACGGTACTCGCGTGAAGCCGGGGCCTGTGTTTCCGGGCGAGCAGAACCGGACGCGCTCTTGAATGATCCGATGGTTTTTGCGGAGCAGCGTTTGCTGCCGATGTGTGCCGCTCAACTGAACAAATCCATCGGCTTTTTGACGGAGGCTTATTTGCCCGGGGTTTGCATTCATCGCAATCCGGATTGCATGCATCTCTGGGGGTCAAAGGTTGCGTACCGGGTTTGCCGGGATGCACGGGTTGCATTCGTCAACCATCTCCTCGCCATCATAAAAAGCCGTTTCCCTGAGGCGCGTTCAACTATCGAGCGATGGAAGCTGGACCAGCACGGGCCAATTAACCCGGTCGTGCCGGATGCAAACAAAGGGTCGGCAGTTTGGAGAGAAGGCGGGCTGACTTTTTCCTTGCTTCGACACGTCAGAGGTGCAGTATGGATAAGGGATCCAAATGCGGATGTGCGTCGGCAGGCCGGTGAGGAATTCATGGTATGGTCCGCTGAATTGATCGAGCCGGAGCCCGGCGCAAGTTTCGAGCTGCTGGTGGCAGGCATGCAGCCGCTCGAGTTTCGCCCAATGTGAGTTCGGTTTAATCATGACCGCACGTGTTTATGGCAATATATCTTCAAAATGCGCAGGGGCCGGTTTATCTGAACGGGCAGGCCGTGGCAGGGCCGGGCCGGATTGACTTGAGATGGGCGGACTGTGTCGCCACTGGTAGTGGAGGATCTGTCACGATTTGCTCTGACGGCGCGGTTGCTGCGAGTGTTTCTGGCCAGGGCTCGAACGTCCAGCCATACGTGCCGCCTGTTCAACAAGTGCTGATGCTGTATTATCGGTACTCGTACCGATGGCAGGTTCAAACCCCCGGCGGCAGCGTCGGCATCCGCGCATAAAACTGCGATCCAACCCGCCAGAACCCGAAGAGATTTGTTCCATGTTCACCCGAAACTTCGACAATCATTTCATTTGATCTCATGGCTCTCCTATTGCGCTGCAAACAGGGATCGGTTCGCGTCAACGGCGAGCCGGTGACCGGCATTGTTCTGTTGCCTGAGGCCGCTGTCATCGAACCGATGGCTGAATCACAATTCGAAGTGCTGATGGCCCAGACAATCGCCGAGACGCCAATTGAACCACCACCGGGCGTGCCAGCCATCCGCGCCAATTTCCCGCCAAGCATCTTCTTGAGTGAGGTCTATGACCCGAAACGGGAGGTGCAGCTCTGCGCGCTGCAGACGCCAGATGGTTCGGTCAGGTTTGCAAACCGTGCTTCGCCGGTTCCCGCTGCTCTGTCCGGATGAACGCGCTGATGTTGTGGAAGCAACGCCCGCACGCTGGCTGAGGTTTGTCCCGCCGAATTGATGCATGGGGATCATTCGGGTTTGCTTCGGGCATCCGATTGTCCTAAACAAGAGCCATGGGCCGGCCCAAACTGTTGTTGCTGATCCCAGCGCACAACGAAGAGAAGCGTCTCGAACCGACGCTGCGGAGCTACGCTGAATACGCCCGCAAACATTACCCCGAGAATTTCGAAATCCTGGTCGTGGTCAATGGAAGCACCGATCGCACCCTCGATCTTGCGAGAAAAATGGCGCAAGAAGCCCCTTGCATCCGATGGATCGACATACCGGAGCGGATAGGCAAGGGCGGCGCGCTGATCGAAGGCCTGAAACGGAGTGAAGGGTTCGATCTGGTGGGCTACGTCGATGCAGACGGTGCAACCGGCCCGGAAAGCTTTTTCAAGCTCGTCGAGTTGTGCGAAAAGTACGACTGCGTCGTTGGATCGCGCCGTGTCACCGGCTCGGTCATTCATCAATACCAGCCGAGCCACCGGCAGCTCGCCAGCAAGGTGTTTCATTTTCTTGTTGAACTGCTTTTCCACCTTGGGATTCGGGACACCCAGTGTGGCGCGAAAGTTCTGCGGCGATCGGCGGTTGAGAAGGTCTTGCCATGGCTTCACATCGCAGACATGGCATTTGATGTCAACCTGCTGTACGCACTCAAGCGGGCAGGATGTTCAATGATTGAGGCGCCGGTCGAGTGGACGGATCATATCGGATCAAAGGTCAGGTACTTCAAGACTTCGCTGGTGATGTTTCTTTCGATAGTGAGACTGCGTCTTTTGTATTCGCCGTTTTACTGCTGGCTTGGGCCTCTCAGGCCAATCGAGGGCTGGATTTACAAAGCCCTCCAAAACCCTCCGCCGCGGCCAATCGGCGACACGGACCCCAAACGCCCGTGCTGACGCCAGAACTTGAAATATGACCGGACCGCGATTTAGGCTGGCCCCATGAAAAAGTTCCCCCGCAACTTGATTGTGCTTCTGGCGATGACTGTCGCTGCTGAACGAATGGTTGCCCAAGTTAGTCCTGATCTGCCCCGCGTCACCATCAACCACCAGACCGGGTCCAGCCAGATTCTCGGGACCAAACATCAGGTCGAGTTTAATCATTCGAACCTTGCCTTCAAAGTCACAACGCCAGCAAGTGTCTGGCACATGGCAGCCTCGTCACCGGGCGACATCGTTGTTCGGCATGGCGGAAAACCTTTGACCTTGGCACTGGCCGGCGCGAAGCGGAAGTCGGTGTCAGTTTACGACAATGGCTTCCAGAAAGGGCTCAAAATTGAGTTGGGCGAGTTCGCCAACGGTTCTGAGCCGCTCGATTTGTCCGTTCAACTTTTCTTGTGTCTGGAATCGGCTGAAGAAGAGCTTGTTGCGACTCTGGTTGCCTCGGATGGCGCAAACCGGGTTGTCGAATGCAGTTGGCCGGGAGGGCTGATGCCGGGGTCGTTCGACGCCACAGTTGTGCCCTACATGCAAGGCATGTTTCTTCCAAAGGATTGGCCGGAGAAAGTGTGGTTGTACGATAAGATGTGTTTCGGGCGGGGATTGTACCAGCCGTGGTGGGGACATCAGCAGGGCAACTCAGCGCTATTAATCATGCTCGAGACGCCGGACGACGGAGGCTGTCACTTCGAACACCCGGCAGGCGGCCCGACCCGCATTGGACCGCGCTGGGTGCATTCGCTCGGGCGCTTTGCGTACCCTCGCCGGGCAAGGCTGTGCTTCATGGACGACGACAATTACGTCGATCTTGCGAAAAGGTACAGGCGTTACGCTGTTGCCACAGGACGATTCGTCTCGTTGCGGGAGAAAGTTGCACGGAACCCCGCTGTTGCACGGTTGATCGGAGTCCCAGTGGTTCACACAAGCATCCTTTACCACATCCAGCCGGAATCGAGCTACTACCATAAGGATGACCCCGCAAAGAATCATCAGCTCGTCACCTTCGCCCAGCGCGCCAAAGACCTCGAGGCATTGTCGCAGGCCGGGATCACTAACGCTTACGTTCATCTGGACGGATGGGGATTGCGTGGTTACGACAATCTGCACCCCGATGTGCTCCCGCCTTGCCCGGAGGCGGGCGGCTGGGAAGGCATGAGACAGTTCGCTGAAGCATGTGACCGGCTCGGGTTCGTGTTCGCCATCCATGATCAATACCGCGATTATTACCTCGACGCGCGATCGTACAACGATCGGCACGCGGTTTTGCATGAAAACGGAACCCGCTATTACGGGAGCACGTGGTTTGGCGGCCGGCAATCGATCCTTTGCCCAAGCCTTGCGCCCGGGCACGTCCGAAAGAACCACGGCGCGATTCTGGCCGCAGGCGTGAAGTTGAAAGGCGCGTATCTGGATGTTTTCAGCGTTGTTCCACCGGAGGAATGCTACGCTCCTGAACATCCTGTGACGCGCAGCGATTGTCTGCGGTACAGGGGTGAATGCTTCGATTTTGTTCGGTCGTGGGGCGGCGTAATCAGTTCCGAAGAACCAAGCGATTGGTCGGTTCGGCATCTTGATCTTGTCCATCACGGGCCTTTTGCGCTGACTCCGGGGCCTGGCAACGGCCCGGCAATGGGCATTCCAGTCCCGCTGTTTAACCTTGTGTACCATGACGCACTGCTGATCCCGTGGTCGCTCGGGAAAGGCGCATGGGGAATACCAGAAAAAGACCTCGGTTTTCTCCATGGACTGGCAAACGGCGGAATGCCCTACGTGAGCATGAATCCGTCGCCTTCGGAACTGGAACGCGTACGTGCCATGTGCGATCTGCACCGGCGTGTCGCGTTCCTCGAGATGACAAAGCACGAGTTTCTTGACGCTTCCCGCCGCAAACAAAGAACCTCCTTTGCTGACGGCACACGTGTCACGATTGACCTTGATGCGGACCGGTGGGAAGTTGACCCGCCACTCCGTTAACCATGGTTGAGCGCGGCCGAGTGATCAAGTCTTGGAACACCGGCGCTAGGAGCGCAGCCGTCCCCGGCCGCATTCAACCGGACGCAAGATCATACGCCAGTTTCGATCACACGAACCCGTCGCCCGAACATTGACCGGGAGGGTGCGGGCAAGAATGCCCGCGCTCCCGCAACGCACTGGGGAAAGCAATCGCGTTAGGAGCGCGGCCGTCCTCGGCCGCATCAACCCGATGACCGATCTTGCACCTGTTTCGATCACGCGAATCCGGCGCCCCAACATTCACCGGAACCTCTAGTTCTTGCCAACCTAGAAACTATTCTTGAATCCGCCGAAACTCCGAAACTCAGGATTCCGAGACTCAGGATTAACGCGGGCTTTCAGCCCTTACTGTCAATGATTTGGCTCACTACCTGGGGCGTTGCCCCAGGCTGGTATGAATCGGGCCTTTGGCCCTTCTAGGCGGGTGCAGACTCGCAACGGTGATTACAATTGAACCTCTTATTCCAGCCCCCTGTCTCCTGTCTCCTGACCTGTAACACAGGTCCCTGGTCTATGGTCTATGGTCTCGATCCGGCAGCGCCCGCAGATTGACCCAGCAGAATAATCTGCGGCTGACGAAATCTGCGGGGAATCCAGCCCAGATTCAGAAGCAAACACAATAGCTCGAGCGGCCTTGATCCATCGGCGCTCTGACATGAACCAATGTGGCAGGCGACAACGTGGGTTGTCATGGCGTTGTGAGTGCGATCAAGTCCTTGGACTGAACGAATGTCACCTGGCCTTGGGCTGCGTCGAGGAAATCGAGCACTGGCTGCCAATAGCCGTACTTCGCTTCGTCACCCGCGTAGTACCCGTGCAGGAGCACAACAAGCGGTTGCCGGGTTTCGATCGCGTCGGCCAGAGCGCGCAACAGCCCGGCGCGCCATTGGGCCGGAGTCCAATTCTCGACCTGCCCGCAAGCAAGATCGCAAAGGTACACTCGTTTGCAGCCGTCCGGCACAGTACTGATTGGGAGCACGCGGAAACTGTGCCCCGGCACGGGGTACGGCATGGCATCCCAAGTGTGGTCCTGGAGATACAACTGGCCCACTTTAAACCCGCTATTGTAAGTCAGTCCAAGCTCATCCAAAACGCGGAATGTATCCTCGTTCTGGCTGAAGTACTGCGGTCGGAAACCAATGATGGGCTTGTAGGTGCCACATGGGCGGCAGCCCTCGAGCGCGAGCTTGGCGCGGGACAGCAGGTCTTTCTGCTCCGCGTAGGTCATCGAAGCGAGTTGCTCGCCTGTGTAATATCCGTGCAATGCGATCTCGAAGCCTGACCGGAAGAGTTCGTTGACAAACAGGGCATTTCGGTTTGCGTAGTCTGCCGAAACAAATACCGTGGCGGTGATCTGGCGGCGTTGGAGCTCTGATATCACAGTGCGCAATCCGGCCGTGTCCTCCAATTCGGCGTCCACCTGCAGATTGACATAGACAGGCGGGTTGGTGGCGGAAGCTTCCGTCAAAACCACCCGATAGAACGCAGTCTGAGCTGTGGCACCTGCGAGCACAGTGCGCAGAGCAGCCGCTTGTCGCTTCTCGAAAGTCGCGATCGGCACCGGATGCCAATTCCGCAAATCAAGGCTCTCCTCGAGTCCATGCCGCTTCAACGGTTCCGGGGTCTCGAAGTCGATGGTTACGCAGCCTTTTCCGCACTCGCAATGAGTGATAGCAAGCACGGC
>JARYMD010000016.1 GCA_029907285.1 Verrucomicrobiota bacterium
GTCATTGTATCGCACGCGAACTGTCATGGTGCGGATGCTTTTGCCATCGGCTCGCGCTTGTGCGAAGAGCGTGTCAGCCATTTGCCGCAGGATGGCTGCCACGTATGGCTCGTCGGTCTGGTCCTGGTCAAAAGAATGCTGTTTGGAATAACTTTCAGCGGGAACACTGGCTGGCACGACAGGCCGATCGTCCACGCCATTTGCGAATTGTTTCAACTGTGGCGCCGCATGCCCAACCAGCAGCGCGAGCCACGCAGTCGGCACCGCTGCAATGTGCCGAATAAGCACAAGCCCGGCAATGCTGAGGCGCTCGGCAGTGCGCGGACCAACACCCGGCAGCCAGCGATTTGGCAGGGGATGCAAAAACTCGGTTTCACGGCCCGGCAAAACGCACTCGAAAGCAGCCGGTTTGCGGAGCTTGGAAGCAATCTGGCTGACAAGCTTGTTGTTGCCGATGCCTTCGCTGACACTTATTTTGAGCGCCTTGCGAATGGCATCGCGGATGGTTGCGGCGACCTCGATTGGCGGGCGGCGCACGCTTCTCAAATCAACGTATCCCTCATCCAAAGAGCAAATTTCGACATCGGGCGTGAAATCGTAGGCATAACTGAACATCCATTGTGAGAACTGCTCGTACTTTTCGAAATCGCCAGGCAACACAATCAGCTTCGGACAGAGCTTGCGTGCGCGTGCGGTTGGCATTGGCGGGCGGATGCCAAACCGCCTGGCTTCGTAGGAAGCGCTGACCACCACACCGCGCCGGTCGCCCCCCACGACAACGGGCCGCCCTCGCAAGCGCGCGTCGGCAGCCTGCTCCACCGCGGCGAAAAATGCATCCGCGTCAAGATGCACAACCGGCCGGGTGAACTTGGCAGATGCGCCATCCATTTGTTGTCCTGCTGCTGCGCCGCGCTGTGTTCATGTGCCTCGCGGGGATGGATTGCCCGCCGTCGGTTTCATGCGCCGAATCAGCCCTACCATCACCCCTTGGATAACCAGTTCATTGGCCGGGTAAAGCTTGGGGTACTTTGGGTTTTCAGCCTTGAGATATGGCGGCCGGCCGCGTTCTTGGACGAAAGTTTTGAGCGTGCTTTCGTTGTCGATCAGGGCCGCCACCACATCGCCATTTCGCGGTGTGCGCCCATGCTCGAGCACGACAAGATCGCCATCGAGGATGTGGCGTCCGGTCATTGAATCGCCCCGCACCTCGAGGACAAACGTGCGTGCAGTTGGGCGAATTCCCAGGAGGCCAAGATCGATTGCCACATGCCCCTTGTTTTCCTGAGCATGTTCCTGTGCAAAACCGGCCGGGATCGACCCGTAAATTGGGAGGCGCGCCACCGCATGCCGAATTGCGGGCAATGCATTTGAAGAATTGTCTGTTTCTTCTGTTTGCGGGCCGCCTCGGATTGGCAAATAATTCATCAACTGCAAAGCACGCGCCCGGCGTGGTGTCCATGTCAAAAGCCCCTTGCGCCGGAGCGCGGCGACGTGGTCAGCGGCTGCCTTGACGCTCCGGAACCGGAATTGAGCGGCGATTTCGCGGAGCGTAGGGGCGACGCCTGTGCGGAGTATTGTGCTTCGCACGAATTCGAACACCTGCTTTTGTCTGTCTGTAAGCTGGTTCATATATACTATACGTTTGTATAGTACTATCCCGGCCCTTTTCTGGCAACAAAAAACGCGATGCCAATTTGCGGCTTTCTGGCGGGTAAAAGTATCACTCTCTCAATGTCAAAGGGCCGCATAACCGTATCCACGTTCTTGGGAATGAAGTTCGTTCCAAGAGATTCTGGTTGGGCGGACGGATTTAGTTTTCCTGAAACAAGTGGATCGGGTAAAACTCTTGTTGAAGCATGCAACAACATTATTGTGTCTCAAATATGGAACCGCGGTGAAAAAACACCCCAAACGCTCATAGAGCAAGCACTTGACCCGCAGTTAAACTCCTAGTAAGATTTCTGCCATGAAGCTGCGCGACAACCAGACTTTTCTCTCGCTCTACTACCAACCGCACACGGCCGAGGTTGCCACAGGGGGGGGTGGATTCGTTTGCTTCGGTGCAGTCGTGGCCGCGAGAATCGAAACAACTGGGGCAAGTCGCTACGCCTGAGCCGATCGCGACGTTGATGGCGGAGTGGGTGATGTCTGCCAGGCCGCATGCAGTACTCGACCCGGCGGTGGGTCTCGGCGGTTTGCTTGCAGCGTGCCACAGACTCAACCAGCGGGTGGCACTGGTCGGTGTAGAAAGGGATACGGAAACCTTGCAACGCGCGAAAAGGAGTGCACCACGTGGTACGAGGCTGATTCTGGCAGATTATCTCAAGTCGGAGGCCGGCATGTTCGAGGGCCATAGCCAACCCGCCTTATGTGAAGGCGCATAGGCTCGATTATTCGGACAGCGACTGGCGTTACTTCGAGGAGCGCTTGGGCACACCGTTGGACCGGTTGACAAATCTCTACGCACTGTTTCTGTTGAAGATTTGGGAGGACCTCGCGCCGCATGGCCGTGCGGCCGTCCTGTTGCCGGCTGAATTCTTGAATGCTAACTTCGGCGACGAGATCAAGGAGAGGTTAGTACACGTGATACGCCCACCAGCGATCCTTGTTTTTGCGCCGTCGCTAAATCTGTTCGGTCACGCGCTGACAACCAGCGCGATTGTGTTTCTGGAAAAGTACCGCGCGCCAGGGGCGCCAAATTGGTTAACGTGCGTGGAATCCGTTGCACAAGCTGAGGAGTTCGTCGGCAGACTGTGTAGAGGACTCCCCGTTCTTGAAAGTTGTACCCGCATTGACTTGGCAACGTTAAACCCACGGGACAAATGGTTGAACCAGTTGCTGAATGGTTCTGATCACCTCGCAGCCTTTCCCAAGCAAGTCGGGGATTATTTCGAGTGCAGTCGCGGTATCGCGACAGGGGCCAACGACTACTTCTGTCTGAGCCGCCCTGGAATGAACGAACACGGATTGACCGAGCAGCACGTAGAGCCTTGCATCACCAAAGCGGCGGACGTTGATGGGTTGGTTTTCACACCCGAGAAGTTTGAAGCTTTGGCCGCGCGCGGGCGCAGGTGTTTCCTTCTGAACCCGTCTGGTAATGGGCAGGCCCTTGCGCGCTACCTGGAGCTTGGGGAACAGCTCGGGATTCCTCAGCGGCATCTGCCGAGCCACCGACCCGTGTGGTATTTGCCGGAGAACCGGGGTGTTGCCGACATCTGGGTTGCTGTGTTTACGCGGCAATCTGGGAAGTTTATCTTGAACACATCTGGCGCAAAGAATCTGACTTGCTTCCATGGCCTTTATGCTCGGGCAGGCTGCGAAACCTTGGCACCCTTAATGACACTCTTCCTAAACAGCTCTGGCGGACGGCGCGCCTTTGCCAGTGTGAACCGTTTTTACGGCAGCGGGTTGAACAAACTCGAACCAAAGGATGTGGAGCAGATGCCTTGTCCGGCCATGCCGAAGTTGAGTCAGAGTGAAGCGAACAAGTTGATCGCAAGACTTTTTGGGCTTGAGCGAGTGCCACTGCCTGAACGGACCGCGTGTGTGGATGAGCTGGCAGCGTCGTATTTCCGCCCTACTGGCAGGCCAGAAGAACCTTTTTCACCGCTGCCGCATCGAGCTCGAAGCCGCCGCCGCGTGGAACAATAAAGGCATCGTGTCGCCCGAGTTGTGTGACGCGATGTTCAGCTTCAAGAGTGGGCATCGAAGTGGCCGTTCCAATCTGCACGCCGGAGGTGATCGGAATCATAATGGTGGATTTTTCCTGGCTTTTCGCTGGTGTCTCGACAGTGAAGCCGGTGCCGCTGGCCACGATGGTGAAGATGTCAAGGAAGTTGATGGCAAAAACGGAATCGAAGAATACTTGGCAGTAACTTTCCGGCACAGGATGACAATCCAGCCAACGGTACACGATGACCGGGTCTTCGACTTTCACCGTGAAGCTGGGCGTATCTCGCCCGGTTCTCTTGCCTGTTTCTCGTTGGCGCTTGCGCACTGCCATGTAGGTTAGCGCCTCAAACTTGCTGGATCGAACTTCGACAGCAGCGATGGCCTGCTTGACGAGCTCTTTCGTTTGGTCATGCGTCAAGGTGGAAAGGTCGCCTTCCACGTTTACTGTTGCGCGAAACACAAGAAGATCAGGTCGTTTGCCAAAACGTCGAGTTTGCTCCAGCCCGGCCAAATACGAGGCCCGGAAATCTGGATGGCCCGCAGCAATCCGATTCGTTTCGCCATAGTGTGAAATCTTCCACTCCGGGCAGGCACGAGCCATTGCTTCAGCCAAGCGCTTTTCGGCCCGGTCGCCCATCGCGCGATTGGCGAGAAATTCTGAACGCGCATCTGTGGGAACAGAGGGTTTTCGGGTTTGGACTCTCCCCTCTCCACCGAATCCCGGGTGGCGCTCCTGAATCCCTTTGGCTTTCAGATTTGCAACAATGCCCTCCAACGTCAGTTTCAGGCGCTCCATGTATTCCTCGCCGATCATTGTGTCTGTTTCTCGAAACTGAACAGCTCCTTGACCTCAACCTTGAGCACTTTCGCAAACTTCTCCAAACCTGCGACCGAGGGTGCGTTCACGCCTCGCTCCACAAGACTGATGAATTCAACCGAGCAACCGATAGCTTCTGCCAGTTGCTCTTGCGTGAGCTTTCGCGCTTTACGCAGGACAGCAATGCGTTGGCCGAGTTTCCGTTGCAGCACGCAGTTAAACTACCAGGATAAACCATGGCACACCACGAAGCTAAACTACGAGGTAAGAGAATTACGTCGTTTGGTAATCAGGTCTTCGCCTCGTCAGATGATCTCCCCACCGCCATATGTCGCGAGATCGCCCTTGAACATCATTGAATGGCCAAAAGAGCGACCGATCCCACGAACGCCGGAACCAGAAAAGATGTCAGGTTTGAAGCTCGATGTTCTGCTACATGGAAGATTCTGGACAGTGGATCGTTGGAAATAAAGTGCCAGGCACTTTGTTCCAATTACGATTCCCGCGCGGTTCGGGACATTCTGCCGATGCCTGGAAAAGGAATTACGCGGCCAACAAAGCCGGGAACACCAACAGACTGAAAACAACATCGTAACCCGCCGGCCGCAACGCAGCCTTCCGCAGAACCCGCGCTATGGCCGCACCGGCTGCGCCGCCCCAAAGCCAGGGCCATAAACAAGCGCGTTCAGAAAAACCCGCGTCGTCCCGGCGGTCGCCGCCCGAAATGTCGGCGGAGTGGCGAAGAGTATGATTTGGCCGCGCCCGCATGATTCGCGTGTGACCCATGCCGCATTTGCCAGCCGATGCGCCGCTTCCGGCCACAAGAGGCCGCTCATTCGCAGATGCATCTCAGCCCCCGGCGGCAAGGCCGCCCAGCCCACCCGAGGCGGTTCCTTGTCCTTTTCCTTCTGGCGCGAGTCGGCGTTCGATGGCGACCTCCGCGCATTCGATGACGGTTCAGCCCCGGCACCGCCGGATTGGTTCGGGGCCGAGCCAACCGATGATTTCGCAGCCCGTTTTGAGTCGGCTGCTGATGTCGATGTTTCATCAACCTGCTCCGTGCCGCCGGCGGGCTTTGCTGAGCTTCGCGTGAGGTATCCGTACCGGATTGGCGCTTCAACACCATCACCGGCCATGAGAATTGGTTGGCGGCCAACCACGACCGGGAGCCATTCACCGCAACCAGCGGTCAGCCAGTGATTCGTATTAACGCGCGCGGCCAGCACTGCACCCTGCGGCATGAACAATGACTGCCACGCATCTCGTTTCCGCAGCTCCTTCTCATCCGGATGCGGCCCATCAACCATTTGCCACGGATAACGAAGGTTCGGTGTGGCAAGGTGCGACCATACAGATTCCGCTGCCGGGAGTTCGCCATTCTGCGCCATCCATTCCCGGAGTATCACCAGTTCGTATTCAGCCAGCCGGGATAGAACCTCCGGGAGTGCTCTGACCTTGCTAAGGTCGGCTTTTTCTTGCGTGAACGCGGAGGTCGAGCCCCCGATCGCAATCAGCGTTCCGCCGTTCCTGATCCAATCCTTCAGGCTTGCGATCATGCTGGTGGAGATGCCCGACGCGCGGGCGTCCGGCACCACGACAACGTTGTACCGGGACAGATCAAGTCTGCCGACATCATCCACGTGCGAATGCCTGATGCCGAGTTTGTGGTCGATTGTGAACCAGATTGACCCGTAGTCTGTCGCGCTGACACTGCCGCGCGTTAGCAGGGCGATCCGGGGTGGCTCGAGCCTTTGGAAATGTTCGCCGCCGAGATCGGGAAGGTCGCCGGCACCGAGCCCGCTGCAAACCGGGAACACTGTCAAACCGGTTTCAGCAGCCGCATCATATACGGCCTTGCGCAGGTCGCCGGAAAAAGACCGATTGTCGAGACGCGTCACCACAACCGAACCGCGGGCAAAATCGTGTTTGTCAAATCGGAAAGGTTTTTCTGCGATCCTGACTTGGACGCCGCGTTCCACCAGTCGCGCGGCTGCTGCGGCGGATGAATCATCAGCGCCATCGATGACAAATGCTGTCGGTGAAGATGAAGTTGTTTGGGCTGTTGTTGGAAGCGGGTTTGAAGGCCGGTTTGTCAACGGCGCCGCATGTTGCGGCAATTCCATGCTGAGCGTCAAAGCCGGCAGCCCGTAAAGCATGGTTATGTTCCATGCGGTGGTGTCGTAGAGCTTGGACCGGCCCTTGGCAAGCAGCTCCTTGCTTTCTTCCTCGAGCGCGACTTGAGACAGATGCGGGTCGAACTCGAGTGCCGCGGACAACAAATGGGCCAGAGGCTGGCGGTTGGGTATCAAGAGCGAACCTGCGGGGACGACGCACGGTCTGAGTTCGCGGCCCAACTGGTCGGTTGCCAGCGGAGCCGTAAACTCGCGGTCCGAGCTGTACAATTCAAATCCCTGCTGTTGCAGCAGGTCGATGAGAGCGAGCCAGCGCGACCGATTGGAAGTTGGGAGGAGGGCGAAAGTGCGATTGGCGTATGGGCCGTTCGGGTCAACTGCCGTTTTCCGCGTCCGGTAGAAATACTCGAGCAATGCGCGTGAGTTGTTTTTCAGTGTGTTGAGATTTGCCATGGACCCGATGAGGTGGTGTTGGACTGATTCGCGGTAGGTTAGAATTCTCCCTTCCGGCCTCCGAACGCCGTCCTCAGCGATGCGCGGCTGCTCATACAGAATGCCGATTGCGCCTCGCAAAGACCCCCATGCGTCTGTGTAACCCGGATACCATTCCTCGTGCCATTCGCCTGTGTAGTAAAGCAGACCGTGGCGATCGAACGCTTCGGCCTGGTCGCGTGCGAACCGCTGGCCCCAGTCCAATCGGCCCTTGGGCACGTTGATGTTGATTGGTTCGCGAGGCGGCGAAAACAGATGTGTTTCCCGGGGTCCCATGCCGTGTGCGTCAACGAGCAACTGCGGGTTCCAACGCCCGATTTCGCGAATCCGTCCGCGTGTTTCCGGGTGCACACACCACAAAGGGTCGCGGTTCAGATCGAAAAGGTAGTGATTGCCTCTGCCCCACGGCCAGTAACCGTCGTGGATCATTGATTGATCATCAACATTTGGCGTTGTGCCGCGATGTTCAGCGATCATTTTCACGAACCGGTCGCGCCCGTCGGGGTTCATCAGCGGATCAATAATAACCACAACCCGTTCGAGCAGGTCATTCACCGCGGGATCATCCGCCGCAATCAAATGGTAAAGCAAAGCCAGCGCAGCATCGGAACCCTCGGTTTCGTCCCCATGTATCGTGTAGCCCAGCCACCCTACCGCTGGCAGGGAGGCGATCAGTTCGTTGGCGGCGGCATCGGAAGTTTTGCGTGGATCGGCCAGGGCCGCCAATCCCCGTTGTATTTCATCCAGACGCCGCATGTTGTCCGGAGCCGTGACAATCATGTAGTACAACGCACGGTTTTCATAACTGCGCGCGTATTCGACAAGCCGCGTCCGGTCCGGTGCAGCATTGGTCCACGCATGCAAACAGCGCTCGATCTCGCCGTGTGTCGCAGCCCGCGCGCCCACCGGAAACCCAATGACGGTTTCCTGCCGCGGGACCTCGGCGCGATACTTCGTCCCGGGGAAAAACTCATTTGTGACATTCAATTCTGGCAGGGGCGTTGGCGGCAGCGGGCCAGCCGGGCGAAAATCAGCGCCGGCAACGATAGAGGCGAAACCCAGAACAAGTGCAATTCGATTAACTGTTTGCATGCTTGGACTTTTTTGTGCTGTTGCTCCAAAAGAATTGCGGAGGCGCAGCAGGCTGACTTGGCTCCTGTTTCCTGTGCATTGTGTTTGGTCCATGGTCCATTGTCCGCGGCTGGAATCCGCGATGCCACACGGCGTTTCTTACACTCCTTCACCGAAGAGGTTTGCAATGCGCGCTGCCAGCTTGCGCCGCGCAACTGCATACGAGAAGTATTTCAGGCCAAGTCCGTAGTTGGTTTTGGCCCAGTCGTCCCTGAGCGCCTTGTTGGTGAGGATTTCTTTTGTTTGCGCGACCACATCACTGGTGACGAGCTGGCTCATTTCAATGGCTTTGAAGCCGAGCGGGTCGATGTCTCTTGCATAGACCGCGTACATGTTCACCAGGACCGGTTTGCCAAAGTAGATTGCTTCCAGAAACGCGTTGCCGAACCCTTCGTGATGGCTCGGGTACGTCACAAGGTCGGCGTGCGGGTAGAGATCAAAGAGCGTATAGACCTTGCGCCCTTGGGCATTGACACCGCGGTGTTTGCCGACGCGGTCCGCAATGAACCTCACATCAATTCTCGCGTCCTCGATTCGATCGCGGATCATTCGCATGTACTCATTGCCCTCGTCACCTACCGGATGTGAAATGACAAGCTTCGCCCGGGGATCGTTGAGACGTCTGACGAGTTCGATTGCGTGTTCTATGCCTTTGCGGGCCACAACGCGTGTGGGTTGGAGAATAAGCCAGTCGTCCTCACTCAAACCAATCTCGTGCCGCAAATCTCTGTTGTACTCGTCAATGCCGGGCGGCGGGGTCTCAAAGTCCAAAACGTTGGGAATAACCTGCGACGGAATCCCAAGACGGCGCGCCAGTTCTCTTTGAGCCATCGAATTGATGACGACATGCTCGATCCCGTAAAGAAGAGGAGGGAACGCCGCCTGCAGGTAGTCGTTGACAGCGTTTTGAGCGAAACGTTCGCGTTCCCATGCAAAATCATGATGATGCGCAATCACCGGTATCGTGGTTTCAGCGATGACCTCTGTTGTTGCCAGCCCCAGAGGAACGTGCATTGGAATGGCCAGTATGTTTTCCGGGATCAGTATCTCGAGCTGGTAACGGTCAATGAACCGGTACAACTCGTCCTTCAGCCGCTCTTTGATTGAATTGATTTGATTTGTGATCACGCGGTTTCGAACATGGACACCAAAAAGCTTTGACTGGACCTCTGCGACCTCGGGATGATTGAACCACGCCAGCGGAACGTGCATGCTGACCTCAGGTGGCGCGTCCAGCAGGCCCGCCATCCAATAGCATTTGTGCCCCATGCTGGACAGAATCTGCGCCCATTTCCGCGCTTCCAAAGTCACACCGTCGGTGCCACGAAACCGCGTTGAAACAAACCCGATTCTTTTTGGTGCGCCCGTGAAAAGTATGCAGGTGCCGGTGGGTTGCCGGGGATTGGACTCAGAGCAATCGCTGCCACTGGCTTGGCAATCGTGATCAATGTTCACAGCCACACTTTGCCATGATTGCCAGCCGGATTTCAACCCGCACAGAATAGACTTTGTTCGTTTGGCGCGCATTCAGTCATGCGGGCTCGGGGCCGGGAAATGGGCAAAAGAATGATTGCCCGCAGGTCGTGACGGGTAGTAGGCTGCAGGTCATGGCCGAAGGTTCTTACCAGAACGGTCGTTCAAACAGTTCTGAAAACAACTGAAAGGATTCGCATGAAGACAACCCTCGCATGTGGCGTGTCAGTCTTGCTGGTTTGCTCGTTGATGGCAGGTGAACAAAGCCCAAAAGACATTGTCACCGCCGCCGCGCGCAGCCTGGCTGACAAACCGAACTATTCATGGAAAACAACAGTCAAAGTCCCCGAAGGCAGCCAGTGGCGTCCCGGCCCCACAGAAGGCAAAACTGAAAAGGACGGTTTCACATACGTCACCTACAGTTTCGGCGATAACAAGATCGAAACGGTATTGAAAGGTGAAAAAGCCGCGGCTACCACGCCCGACGGCTGGCAGTCGCTGAGCGAACTGGAAAACAGCGAAGGCCCAACCCGGTTTTTCGCCAGAATGCTCCGCAGTTTCAAGGCGCCGGCCGCCCAGGCCATCGAGATTGTCTTCGGAGTGAAGGAATTGAAGAAGACCGAAGACTTTTACAGCGGCGACCTCACCGATGAGCAGGCAAAGGCATTGATGACGTTCCGGTCGCGCGGAGCAACCGGCGAAGGCCCAACCGTGAGCAATGCAAAAGGTGCGGCCAAATTCTGGGTCAAGGACGGCCTGTTGTCGAAATACGAGTTCGCTGTGAAGGGCACGATGACGTGGAACAACAACGACATCGATGTTGACCGCACAACGACGGTGGAAATCAAAGAGGTTGGCACCACCAAATTGAGCGTTCCCGAAGAAGCCAAAAAGAAACTGCTCTGAGCCGGACATTGGCAGCGCTCAGTCTCAGGCCGTCAAGACACTTGCCGTGGTGAGCTTGTACTGCTACTTTTTGGCCGTGAACGTTGAAATGGTGAGGACAATCACTACGCGATTTCGCCCCGTCGGGCGAACAGGGTAATCCTCACCCAGTCGCCTGCCGGGGAGAGCGCCTCGCACTGTGCATCGGTTCGAGGCGTTTTCATTTTTCCGGGGGGCATCAAAGACAACACCAAGATGCAGCACGACACGCGTCAAATGCGGGAGTACCGGTGGCCGGCACGGCCGGCTCAATGCGGGGCACGGTGCGGGTTGCCGCGGACCTGTTGCGTCTTGTCCATGTCCACATCTGTCTATGGCAAACTCACAACCTGACAACGACCGGAAATCATTGGAACAACGCGAACGGATGACCGACCTTGAACGGCTTCGGCATTCGGCGGCGCATGTAATGGCTGCGGCGATTGCGAAGCTGTGGCCGGACGCACAGTTCGCCGCAGGCCCGCCCGTGGACACGGGGTTCTATTACGATGTGGACTTGCAGCATCGCATCACCCCGGAGGATTTTCCTGCAATCGAGGAGGAAATGAAGAAGATCATCAAGGCCAACCTCCCGTTCGAGCGATTGGTCGTTACCCGCGCGCAAGCCATCGAGGATGCGCGCCGCGGGCGGCTTGGGGCATTGAGCGACCGGCCGGTCCCGAGCAGGTTCAAGCTGGACATCCTTGAAGGCATTCCTGACAGCGAACCGATCTCGTACTACAAGAGCGGCGATTTCATTGATCTTTGTGCCGGCCCGCACGTGATGCGGACCGGGAACATCGGCGCGTTCAAGCTCACAAGCGTGGCCAGCGCTTATTACAAGGGCGACGCCAACAACCCCCAGCTCCAGCGCATCTATGGCACTGCGTTCAAGACCAGAAAAGAACTCGACGACTGGCTCAAGATGCAGGAGGAAGCCAGAAAACGCGATCACCGCAAGATCGGCGCGGAGATGGGATTGTACATAATTGACCCGGAGTTTGTTGGTCCGGGCATGCCCCTCTGGCTGCCCAAAGGCGCGGTCCTTGTCGAGGAGCTTGAGAAGCTGGCCAGAGAAACCGAGTTCGCCGCCGGATACAAACGCGTCCGAACCCCGCATATCGCCAAAGAAAAGATGTACAGGACATCCGGCCACCTGCCGTATTACGCGGAAAGCATGTTTCCTCCGATGGAACTTATCGAGAAGGAAACGGCCGGAGGGCCAGGCCCCGGTGCAGAGCAAAACGCGCAATCCGCAGCACAGAGCGAGCGTTATTACCTGAAAGCAATGAATTGCCCGCATCACCACCGCATCTATGCCGCCGAGCCGCGGAGTTATCGCGATCTGCCGTTGCGTCTTGCCGAATACGGTTGCTGTTACCGGTACGAGCAAAGCGGCGAATTGTTCGGCCTCATGCGCGTCAGATCGCTCAACATGAACGACGCGCACATTTATTGCACGCCGGAGCAGTTCGCCGACGAGTTCAATGCCGTCAACGAGATGTATTTGAAATATTTCAAAATCTTCGGAATCGAGCGGTACGTGATGCGATTCAGCACACACGATCCGGAGCGCCTGGGCGAAAAGTACGTCAACGAGCCCGAGCTCTGGAAGCAAACCGAGGAAATGGTGAGGCAGGTTTTGAAAGCCTCAGGCATAAACTACGTCGAAGTGCCAAACGAAGCCGCTTTCTACGGGCCAAAGATTGACGTTCAAATCTGGAGCGTCATCGGCCGGGAATTCACGCTCGCCACAAACCAGGTCGATTTCGCAGTGCCAAAGCGATTCGGCCTGACATACCGCGATCGCGACAACACCGAAAAAACTCCGTTGTGCATCCATCGCGCGCCCCTCGGCACGCACGAGCGAATGATTGGTTTCCTGATCGAGCATTACGCGGGCAATTTCCCGCTCTGGCTTGCGCCCGACCAGGTGCGAGTACTGCCGGTCACTGAAGCACAGCTTCCTTACGCGAAAAGCATTGTCGATGAATTGCGCGCTCAAATGGTCAGAGCCGACGCCGAGTTCAGCAACGACAAGCTGCCCGGCCGCATTCAGCGCGCCGAACAGGACAGAGTTCATCACATCCTCGTCGTCGGCCAGCGCGAACAGCAGTCGAACACCGTGTCGGTTCGCATCCACGGCAAAGGCCAGCAGGGCGTGAAACCGCGGGCCGAGGTTGTTGGTGACATCCTGGCGGAGATTCGCGAGCGACGAAGGTAGTGCGGACAACCCGTTCCGCGCCGCACTGTGTTCGGCCGATGTTCAGGCTTGTCCGCCACATGCACTGTTGGCACGCTCGACAGCGATGAGCTATCGCATGGCAACATGGAAACCGATCCCAAGCGCAATGTTCGGCCTGCATCTGCTGTGTGCCGGAGCGTATGTGCTTTGGCCGCTTTGTGCGACTTGCACCGCCGAGCCGAGGATCGAAGGGAACCGTCTTTTGGATCATGTGCGTGTGTTGTCTTCTGACGAGTTCGAAGGCCGCGCGCCGGGGACAGCGGGCGAGTCGAAAACCGTCGAGTACATAATCAGGCAGTTCAAGGAACTGGGGCTTGAACCCGGCAACCCGAACGGCACTTATGTTCAGGACGTTCCCATGGTTGGCATCACCGGCGAAGCGAACGGGTTTTACCGCTCGGGCGGCAAACTCACCGAATTCAAGCTGCCCCAGGATTGCGTTCTGTGGTCGCGCCGGTTTGCCCCAGAAGTGACCGTGACGGACTCCGAGCTGGTTTTTGTCGGGTATGGCGTCATCGCGCCGGAGTATGGCTGGGACGATTTCAAGGGCGTGGATTTGCGAGGCAAAACGATGGTGGTGCTGGTCGGCGACCCGCCCGTCCCGGACCCGTCAGATGCTTCGAAACTGGACGAGCGGGTGTTCAAAGGCCGTGAGATGACTTACTACGGCCGCTGGACTTACAAGTTCGAAATGGCGGCCCAGCGCGGTGCGGCGGCTGCGCTCATCGTGCATGAAACCGGGCCGGCCGGATACCCTTTCGTCGTGGTCATCAACAGCAACACAGGCGAACTCTTCGAGCTGCAAGCCCGGGACCAGAACCGCGGAGTGGCTGCTGTCGAAGGCTGGATCACCGTGGACCAGGCAAGAACGATGCTTGCCTCAGCAGGCCATGACTACGACAGCCTCAAGCGCGCAGCAGTGCGCCGGGATTTCAAGGCGGTCGCACTCGGCATTCGCGCGGGATTCACTGTGCGAAACAAGCTGCGAGAAGTGGTTTCACAAAACGTTGTCGCCAGACTCCCGGGTTCAGACGCGCGATTCCGCAATGAGTATGTTGCTTACTCGGCGCACTGGGACCATCTCGGTTGCGATCCCAGACTGAACGGCGACAAGGTATATCACGGCGCGCGCGACAACGCCCTCGGCGTTGCGGGGCTCATCGAGCTCGCTCGCGAATTCGCCGCGCTCAAGCCCCGGCCAAAACGGCCTCTGCTGTTCATGGCAACCACAGGCGAGGAACAGGGACTCCTGGGTGCCAAGTACTACGCCGAACATCCCTTGTATCCAATCGACCGCACCCTGGCCAATCTTAACATGGACGCTTTGAATCCATGGGGCCGGACTCGAGATGTCAGTGTGTTCGGATTCGGAAACAGCACCTTGGAAGATTTGTTGAAAACAGCCGCTGACCGCCAGGGCCGAAGGGTGATCGCCGACCCCGAGCCCGAAAAAGGCGGTTTCTTTCGCGCGGACCACTTCGAGTTCGCGAAAGTGGGCGTCCCGGCTCTCTACTTTGCAAGTGGCGTTGACTACGTCGGCAAACCCGCAGGTTACGGCTTGCAGAAACGCGCCGAGTTCACTGCAAATGACTATCACAAACCGAGCGACGTGATTAAGCCGGACTGGGACCTGAGCGGGGCCGTTGAAGACCTTGAGCTTTTGGCCGAAGTGGGCCGGGCCGTAGCCAACGCCGAGGATTGGCCACAATGGAAAGAAGGCTCGGAGTTCCGCGCCAGGCGCGCCAAGGTGCCAAACACAACGCACTGACACAGACTGAATCACTCCGCTGCGCTTTTGCCGCGCTCCGCCGGCCGGGCCCTGTCAAACAACTCAAGATCACGGCGCGCGCGTGCCACACGAGAGTCGCCGAGAAACTCGTAGCAGAGCAGCCTCTTTTCCAGGAAAAACCGCCGCCATGGAACATTCGGCTCGAAGGACTCAATCGATTCTTTCAGCAAACCGGGGCTGATGCTGTCGAGGGCGACATTGAATCGGCATGCGAGGCGGACCTGGTCCCACAGATGAACCGCGAATGGCTCTTTGAGCGCGGCATGCAATCTCCGTGCAAGTTCTGGATTCGAGGATTCTTTGCTGACTGATTCAGCAAGAACGAGAGCGCGGTACATCAGCGGCGGGAATGGCCACGGGTTTGACCTGTAAGCCTGGAAAGCTTTCTCGAGTGCAGCGACTGCGTCTTCGAATCGCCGCTGGCGCCAGAGCAACCGGGCCAACACAACGTCGGCTTCAATGGGCTGCCATTGCCGCAGTTTTCCGGCGTAGATCAGCGCCTGCTCACTTCCTGCATCGGCGTGTGACTCTGCCACCAGCAACAACTCGAGCAAATCCGTTGGCGCATTGGTTTGTGCCGACCATTCCGCCAGTGCGGCCTCGAGGTTGTTCCGCACAAACTGCGCCTTTGCGTTGGTTCGATGGACAAGCGCCGGGTCTTTTTCACTGTCCGAAGCGGGGGGCTGGCCTTCGACTGCGAACATTGTGGCTCTTGCGTCTTCAAGGCGCGACCAATCCACAGTCCCGTTGACAACAGTCGGCCGGTCCAGACCACGGCGCGCCGCTCTCGCAAGCCATTCGCGCGCGTCAAGGAAAACCAGCCGGCCAACATGCCGCCCGCAGTTGAACTCCATCACCGTCCGATCGTCTGTGTTCAATACACGGTCCGGCGATGAGGCGATTTCACGCGCGAACGCATTCGAGCTGATGTAACGGGCAAAGAACCCTTCAAGGTCGGTGACACGCCAGACCGCCGCCAGCGCCGACCGGAACGGCTCTTGAGCAATGCGATGCCGCAGCCTGTCGGCGTCGAACTCTATTGGTTCCAACGCGCACGCAAAGAAAAGGTCGCCGGCGCGCGTGTACCAGACTTCCACGACTGGAAACACTGAGGCGAGAGTGCCACACACATTCTCAACGTCCGCCGGCTGTATTTCGTATGTTTGTATCCACTGCAAAAACATGCCGCCGTTCGTCAGTTTCTGCCTGACCGTCTGATAGAACTCACGTGTGAACAGACTCGCGATGCCTGCCCTGTACGGGTTCGACGGCTCAGACATGATAACGTCGTAGCGATCGCGCGCCACGGCCAGCAGTTCACGTGCATCGCCAACCAACACACGGATTTTCGGGTTGGCAGGCATGTTGCAGTTGACTGCAGCGCAGTCTTCGGCCACCCGCACAATCGCCGGCTCGAGTTCCGCCACATCCACACGCTCGATCGATCCCACGGCGCCAAGCCAGCCCGCTGTGCTCCCGGTCCCAAGCCCGATCACAAACGCCCGGACTGGATTTGGATGAATCACCGCGCCCAAAAGCCCGCTCATCACCGCTGTCCCCGCGTCCATACGCGCATTGCCGTCGTTCTTCCCGTTTACAAGGAAAGACAAAGCGCTCTCGGCCGAGACGGCGACACTGCTTTCGACGCCGTCGCGTTCCCAGACGAGTGTCCGTCTCCAGAAGCTGATGTGCTCACGCAGCCGGTTGCCTGAAACCCGGCTTGCATCGTCGGCCCGGCCAACACCAATGCCGCTGTGTCGCCAGACGGCTGTTGGCCCACGCGATACGGCCGTCATGCAAGCCGCACCCGCAATTACAAACGCAATCAAGTGCGCCCCCCGATCAATCAAAATCGCCCGATATCTCCCCCAGATTCCCTGAATCCATTCACCGCGCACTCGGTAAGCCCCGGCTTGTCGGTCTTGGGCCAAATCACCTTCGCCAGCCGCGTTTCCTTGCGGTTCTTTGGAGCCGATTTTTCCTTGGGCACTCAAGATGACTTTGGCCCGCCGATTTGAGACAAGAATTATGCCTGTGCTCGTCAGCGCGAGCAACACCACCACAAGCCGCCATGCCCCCGGCGCTGAAAGCAGAGGCATCAAACCAAAACCGCCTGCGAGTGATCCTCCGATTGCGCCCGCAGTGTTCCACGCGTATGCAAGACCAACATGCTTGCCAAGTTGATCGCGCCCGCGGCCGAGCGCCGCCAACAGAAGAGGAAATTGATAGCCCGCCACCAACGCAGGCGGCAGAACCACAATCGCCGACACCGCCGCCCATCCCATGACCGTCATGTGAAACCCTTCCAATGCCATCGGACGCAGGTGTAACGCCAGCAAAGCCAGTCGATCACCCAAGGCCAGTGGAACCCCCAAACAAACCGCTTCCAATGCAAACGTCAGCCCCAGGTGGTTCAGTGGCGATTCGCGCGAGGGCGACAGGAAGGTGTAAACCAGCCCGCCCACCCCAATCCCCAAAAGAGCCGTCGCCAGTATCAGACCGAACGTGAAAACAGACCCGCCCAGCAACGGCGCCAACATCCGGTACCAGACAATCTCCATTAGAAAAAACCCAAATCCACTGACAGCCGCAGCCGCAAGCACCACTGGCGGGATTATCGCTCGTTGCTCCCCAGTGTGGAAAAGATTGTCAGCGGCTGAGAGAGAATCCGCACATGGAACCGCGCGTGTTTGGTCAACGGCCGGCGCTGCGCTGCTTATGCGGGCGCTCACGATGAGGGCAATCATCGCAGCAAAAGCATTGACTGAACACGCCAGCCATAAAGTGCCCGTATTCCCAAAACGTTCCAGCAAAACAAACGTCGAAAGCAACGCGCCCGCAAGCGCCCCGAGCGTGTTTGATCCGTAAACAAACGCAGCCTTGCGCCGTCCGGCATCGGACCTTGTCACGACGGCTCGTGCCGCAGACGGCAAAGTGCCGCCCATCGCAAGGGCGGGTATTGCCAGCACGAGTGAAGCTGCCAACAACCTGACAACGGTCGCGCCCCCGGTTCCGAGCACAAGTGACCCACCGCTCTGCAAATACGCGCTGCGAACCAGCTGCAAAATCATCGGCGTCAAAGCAGCCGAACTCGCGATCAGCAGTTCAAGTTGCCCGTAAAACGCCAGCGGGCGCGGGTGAAAATCGGCCCGCCGACCGAGCACCACACTGCCGATCCCGATGCCCCCCATGAAAATCGCCAGAACAGCCGCCGTAGCCGCCGTTGAGGCGCCGAAGATCAGCCGGAATTCACGAAGCCAGACTGTTTGATAGGTGAGAGCGCACATGCCGGACATGAAAAGCAATGGCGCCACCATCGCAGCCGGTCCGGCGCGTTCATCATAACGATCTGGTCTATCCGAGTTCAGATTTGGAATGCGAATAATCGAACTTCCCTAATAGTTCAACTCTTTCCATGAGGAATTTGCCGGCCTGCAAAATGCCGAACCCGCGCAGAGTGTTAGCCCGGAAACATCGCCGACCACCCCCAAATACACCCATGCGTTTGATCCAGTGAGATTCCCGGAATGGGATGTTGGCACAGAGATTGGGCACATCGCGCTTCAACAATGGGATGGCACCGACGCTTGGAACGCATATGGGGACACACACGCAGTCTCGCGCGCTGTGGGAGCGCGGCGATTCTTGGCCGCACAGGCGAAGCATATGTTTATGCCGATGGCCAAACCTTCTCCACGCTGCGTGATTTCCTCGAAGGAAGCATTCGCTTGAGGATTTGCCGCGACGTGAATGTGGACTAAATTGGCTTGCCAAATCGGTCTGCGCTGGCAGGCTGTGATTCGAGCGCTGAGGGTCGAGGTTTGTGGGCTGCGCAAATCGTGCAAGATGGCAACAAAATGAGTTCAAGCAATATGAAATCTCGAAAAAACAAGACCAGCACAACTCACAAGTTGGATCGAAGAAAGTTCCTTGCTGTCTCGGGAGCTGTCTGTGCGTCGGGGGCAGTTGGCATTCTTGTTCCGGGAGCTGGTGCGGCTGTTCCGCACGGTCTTCCGCCACTGCCGTATCCGGACAACGCGCTCGAGCCGGTCATAACTGCGAGGACAATCTCATTTCATTACGGCAAACATCACAAAGCCTACGTTGACAACCTGAACAGACTTGCAGCGGGGACCGAGTACGCCGAGTTGCCGCTGGAAAGAGTTGTTGTCGCCACCGCGGGAAAACCCGACAAAACTGCGATTTTCAATAACGCCGCCCAGGTTTGGAATCATACCTTCTACTGGCAAAGCCTGAGAGCCAATGGCGGAGGCGAACCACCCAGAGCGCTAAAGGAGAGAATTGAGGCTTCATTTGGCAGCTTTGAGGAATGCAAGAAGAAGCTCTCTGAAGCCGCAGTGTCGCAGTTTGGGAGTGGATGGGCATGGCTTGTGCTTGACGGTGACAAGCTTGGCGTTGTCAAGTCCGCCAATGCCGAAACTCCGCTTACAACCCGCCAGAAACCGTTGCTGACGATCGACGTTTGGGAGCACGCGTATTACTTGGACTACCAGAACCGGCGGGCTGATTATGTGAACGCTGTGCTCGACAAGCTGGTCAACTGGGAGTTCGCACTGCAGAACCTGAGTCGGTAGCCCGCATATTTCCCAGCCCGGCGTGGCCGGAACCAAAGTTGTCTGGCGGGCAGTGACTCCTTACCTGCGCACATTGACGAGAGCCCTCTGCCACGCCGGGCTGCGAAATATCCGCTGCGACTCCGTCGCAGGGAAAAACACCCTGATCAAGCCCCCGCCCGGCGCGCCCTACCTGTATGCAGGGGTTCATGTACGGTAGGGCTCGCTGTCCCAGCGAGCCGGAGTCAAGGTGTGTGCAACAAAGTGCCTGGCACTCTATTTGGCCCCGCACCCAAACAAAGTGTCTGGCACTCTATTTGCGTTTTCCAAACGTCGCAGCGTCGCGACCGCCTTATCGACGGCGACGGAAACTGGCACGGAAAAATTGACCAAACCCGCAGCCTGGAAATCTTCGCGAATATGAACGATTCTCCAATATGGTCATGCAGCCGGGCGTGGCGGGCAGTGCCGGTATGAACCGATCGCCGGTCCGCTCCGGCGCCTTTGGGCGTCAATATGTTTCGATGTTTTGCTGTTGATGGACCGCCGATTTCTTGATTCACTCTGTGCCACTTTGCGCTTGACGGAGCCGGGCTGAGAAGGTGAAAGTCCGCTCGAATTCATTCGTGTGAAAATGAAAACCGCAACCTTCCCGCGAGTTCGAGTTTCAGCCCCACTGTCGATGCTGGGCGCAGTGCTTCTCGCGCTGCCGTCCTCGGCTGATATTACAGGTCAATGGGATTTCTCGCTGTCAAAAGGTCTCGGCACCACTATTGGCAACGGCCTTGAGTATTTTGACGGTCCAACCGGTGGCACAGCCGGCGCCACGGTTTTCGGGACGACGACATCGCTCGGAATCGCGAATATCGGCGGCCGGGTCGCTGAGGTGATGGGTTTCCCCGCAACATCCAAGACGATGGGTTACATTGCCCGGCACGGCGCAATGGCCAATGGCGGGGGTGCGTACGTGAATCAGTACACACTGATAATGGATGTTCTCTACCCGTCCAGCTCTCATGGACAGTGACGGTCGATTTATCAAACTGCGGCGGACAACTCAAACGATGGGGACTTCTTCGTCAGGGGCGACGGTGGCATCGGGATCAGCGGCAATTATCAGGGCGCCATTCTTCCTGACACGTGGCATCGGCTGGCGGTGTCGGTGGACCTGACGACTTCGACGATGGCGAAGTACATAGACGGCGTGCAGGTCGGCGTTCAAACCCTGAGCAGCGGTGTCGATGGACGCTGGGCGCTCTATCCAGCAGATGGTTCGCCCAATTACTTTCTGTTGTTTGCAGACGAGGATGGCGAAACCGCACCCGGCTATGTCAACAGCATTCAATTTCACAACGTTGCCCTTTCCGCGGTTGACATCGCTGCCCTCGGAGGACCACAGGCGGAAGGGATTATGGTCATTCCCGAGCCGGGAACATTGGGCTTGATTGCAGTGGGACTGGCATTGGCGCTTGTCGGCCGACGATGTCGTAACTGACCGCCGGTCCGAATGTTTATACCCTGATTGGTCGGCGAAGCGGTCGCCTTTGAAAGATTCAAACACGCGGCCTCTGGGAAATCTCACCGGAATGAAGCTTTTGGTGTCCTGGCTTGGTCAGGCGGTGAGATTTCCGGGTTAGGTGTGTGCCGTCGGCGAGCCGGTGAGATTTCCTGGTTAGCGCCAGGTTTTGGAGTCTGCAATACCGAAACTGCGGGTTGGCACGAGCGTTCGCCCCCAACTTCGGGTGATAACGGGAGTGTGTCTAATAGAACGTGGAACGCGATGGTGCGAGCTGTTTGATCAGGCATCGTTTTCCGGGGGCGTTAGGGTGCGAGGCATTGTCTCAACGGAGGACAGGACAGGTATTTCGTCGCCTGTTGCGGCGCCGAGTTCCTTGAACCTGCGGGCGGCCGGCAGCACGCGGGTTTCGAGCGATCCGACAGCTTTGTTATAGGCCGTGTTTGCTTTTTCGAGCCCATTACCGATCGCGCCGATGTGTTCGGCAAGGGTTCGCATCCGGTCGTAGAGCTGCTTGCCGAGATCGCTGATTTCGCGTGCGTTGGCGGCGATCTGTTCCTGTCGCCATCCATAAGCCACCGCGCGAAGGAGGGCAATCAAAGTGGTCGGCGTGGCCAGAACAACTCGTTGCTCGAGACCGTCCTCGATGAGGTGATGGTCGGCATCGACGGCGGCGCCGAAAAACGATTCGCCGGGGATGAACATCACGACGAACTCCGGCGCTTTGGTGAATTGCGCCCAGTATCGTTTGTCGGCAAGGGAACTCATGTGGGTGCGGACTTGAGCTGCATGTCTCGCAAGTGCTTTCTTGCGGTCTTCTTCCGACTCGGCCGCTGTCGCGTCGAGATAGGCATCGAGCGAGACCTTGGCGTCCACGACGATTTCGCGTCCAGCAGGCAATCGGACGACGAGGTCGGGCCGAAGACGGCCTTCGTCGGTGCTGGCAGTTACCTGTTCTGCGAAATCGCAATGTTCGGACATGCCTGCCAGTTCAACGACCCGGCGGAGGGTGATTTCGCCCCAGCGGCCGCGCACCTGTGGTTTGCGGAGTGCAGTAACGAGGTTTGCAGTCTCTTTCTGCAACTGCTGGTAACTGGTGTTGAGCACCTTGAGGTGTTCGGCAAGCCCGGAATATGCTTTCTGTCGTTCCTTTTCGATTTCTTGCACATGCAGTTCGAACTTCGCGAGTGATTCTGAGAGCGGTTTGACCATGCCCTGGATGGCTTCCTGGCGTTTGCCGAGGTCGCCGCGGGCATCAGCGAGCACTTTGTTGAGCGTTTCAGTTGCCAATTGGAGGAACGCTGTCGTGCTGTTGTTGAGCGTGTCTCCTGCGATGGCCTTGAACGCGTCGGTGAGTTTTGATTTGGCTTCGGCAAGAAGGTTTTTCTCCTCCTCGAGTCGCTGCAAGGTTTCTGCGAGTTGAGTCTCGGCCTTTGCCCGTGCGATGTTTTGGTCGGCCAGTTCTTCTCTGACCTTTGCGAGTTCATCCGATACTTTCTGGTTCTGGGATCGCAGTTCCGAAAGTGTTCCTTCCAGTGCAGACGCGCGTGCTTCAGCGGCAGCGGCGCGGCGTTCTGATTCGTCGATTTTGGCGGTGAAGGACCTTGTGATGCGGGTGGCCGCAAACAACCATCCTATTATGCAGCCGACGATTATTCCTGCAACGGCACAGAGTGCGTATTCCATGATCGTTCCGTTTTTGGTATTAGTAGAACCTTACATTGATCATCTGCAAGCCAAAGCGCTGCAAACCGTCCACGGGACAAAATCTTTTCACATTTCCGAGCAAACGCAGCGTGGCTCAGCCAGAACCGAATCAAATAGAGTGCCAGGCTCGTAGTTCACTCACGCTGGATGCTCACACATTGTGGAGTAATTGCCTCTTGTTTGGTTGGGGCGCGGGTTTGGTCAGTTTGTCCGTATCTGCCTCCCTGGCCGCCAGCAAGGCGGCCGCCGCGGACCGTTCCTCGACAGGGAGCCAATGTCGAAGTACGATTATGCCGATGTCGATGAACATGTCACCATGGACAGTTGCAGGCCGTGAATTTCGTTCGAGGCTGATTTTGGGGACGGGCAAGTTTGCCTCTCCTGAAGCCATGCGCGAAGCTTTGGAAGCGAGCGGGGCGGAGATGGTCACAGTAGCGTTGCGCCGGGCGGATTTGAGCGGCCAGCGCGATCCTTTTGCGAACATTTTGGACTACATTGACCCGGGGCGTTATTTGATTCTGCCGAACACGAGCGGGGCAATGAACGCGCGCGAAGCTGTGCGCTTGGCGCGGCTTGCGGCGGCGGCGGGATTACCGCGCTGGATTAAACTGGAGATTCATCCCGACCCGCGGTATTTGCTGCCCGATCCGATCGAAACACTGGCGGCTGCGGCGGAGCTGGTCAAGGAGGGGTTTACGGTGTTGCCATACATCAATGCGGACCCGGTATTGGCGAAGAGGCTGGAAGAGGTTGGGACAGCAGCGGTGATGCCTCTTGGATCGCCGATTGGGTCAAATCGAGGGCTTCAGACGCGGGATCAGCTCCAGGGCCTGCCGTCCATTGCCGCAGGCTTC
>JARYMD010000170.1 GCA_029907285.1 Verrucomicrobiota bacterium
ACCGCAATGTAACAGCAAGCCGCTCTTTTTCATCCGCCAACGCTGCCTCGATCTTGCTCCGCTGCTGAATTTCATCTTGCAGTTCACGCGTGCGCTCTGCAACACGCCTTTCAAGCTCGCTCTGGGACTTCACCAGCGCTGCTTCGCGGCTTTGGATTTTGGCAACCACTTCGCCGAAACCCTCCGCCAACCGCGCAAGCTCGTCTTCTCCATTAGCGGCCGCACCGGGCCCGCCCGAACCGTCGCTCACAGAAACAAGCCGCGATGTCTGCCACAATGCCTTGATCGGCTCCGAAATGGTTCTGCGCAGTTCGCTGCTCACCCAAACGGCAATTGCAATCGAAAAGGTGAACACTCCAAGCACACCAAGCCCGGAGAAGACCAACCTCCAATAGGCCGGCCGGACTTGGGCCTGCAGGCAGATCACTCCCATCCGCTGCTTCCCCGCCACCATCACAGGCCGATAAAGATAAACAGTGCCGCCGTCGAAATGGAGCTCCCGGCCCAGACCCGGGATGGCGCCGGTTTGCGCCGAGCCGCCAGCCAGCGAGCCAATCAACCCGCCTTCAGCGACATACCCGTTCATTCCAGAAGTCTGTGGGTTTGACTTCAACGCTGCGAGGATGTTTGTGGCCGTCGTGTTGTCCCCGGACTCAAGCGCTGCGCTTAAGAAACCTGCAACAAACTCCAGCTTCATCCGGGCCTCGCGCCTGGCCTGGTCGCGGATATCAATCCATTTGCCGACCAAAAACGCAACGGCAGCCACAATGAGCCCCGCCGCACAGGCGAAAGTCACCAGCAAAAACAGCTTTCTCTCGATCGATTTCCTCCGCAACAGGCGCGTCATCATTTCGCAGAAGCTCCAATAAACCGCGGCAGCGTTATGCTCTCAACTGTTGGAACAAGAATCCCAAATCTGTCTCTTGTTTTCAAGCACAAATCTTAACTGGCAGGTCGGCGCACTCTTGTAACAAACACCACCGCAGGTGCATGCCAATTCACTTCCTGGCGGTTTGTTCCAAGCCCACAGCCGCGGCGATCGCCCGTGTGTACAATTAGCAAACACTGTTATCAGTGGGCAGCATGCCGCGTGCCAGCCTCCAGTATGGGCATAAACCATATTACCTAGACATTGATAATCAACGTATTACAGGTTAATTCTGGAAATCACCAATGCCTCGCGTGACTGACTGCGCAGTACATATGTGTAAACTATTCCGACATTCGACATCAGCTTAGACGGCCCTCAAGCTCGGTCCTCAGCTCGGAAATCTCACCGGGCTAAAGGAAAGGGTGAATCCGCGGGGGTGCCGGTGAGATTCCCGGGTTGGCACGCCGGCGACCCGGAAGACCCCCGAATGTCCGCGGCGCAGATATGTCAAATCGGAGGCGGTTAGCGGGAATTATGCTGGATTTGCGCCTGTGGAGAAGTCATTGTTAGTTTGCACATGAAAATCAAGACAATCAACCGGCGTGTCAATTCCAGGACTTTGCGCAAGGCCATTAGACCTTCATTGCGTTCATTGGTTTCCGTTCTCGCCGGTGTTTTCCCGTTTCTGGGAATCATGACAGGAGAAGCAATTGCGCAGTCCGCACCAAAGGTCGTGTCAGTGTCACCATCCAACGGCAGCTCGGGCGTTTCGGTCAGCACAAAACTCGTGTTCACTTGCGATCAATTGATGGACGACGCTGTGCCGATCATGCCCTCAATGCCTGGTTTCTTCACGGGCAACGTCGAGTTTGCACCCGATGTCGGCTTTGGCTTCGATGGCGAATGGGGGCTGACAAACGGACACTCACAATAACCTTTTACGACAACCTTAATCCAAACACGACTTACACATGGAAGCTGAATCCAGCGGGCGCGATGATCCCGATTAGCAGCGCCACCGGCGTCGCGATGCCAACCACAACCGGCAGTTTCACGACCGGCAGCGGCGGCGGCGGGACGGCGCCAAAGCTCGTGTCGTCTTCACCGGCAGACCTCGCTTTCAATGTGCCACGGAATGTGAACGTCGTTTTCATTTTCGATCAGCCAATAAAAAAAACTCCCAATCCCGGCCTCGCAATCGAGTGGCAAGGGACAGACCTTGACCCGGGGAGATTCAGTTACACTTGGAGCGCCGACGGGACAACGCTGACGTGTGACTACGACGGAGATTTGCCCGGCGGGACTTGGATAGCCTGGCGGCTCAACCCCGAATCAGCCTCGGTCTTGCTTGAAAGCAAGGAAGGCGAACCGCTCCCGGTAGATGAATACGAAGGCGTGTTTCTCACTGCGCAGAGCGGCGGCGAGTGCGACCCCGACGGCGTGCCCGATACATGGGGAACCTACGGTGTCCAGAAAACCGCTCTTTACGAACAGACTTCAGCTGCTGACCCAACGCCCGAGAAAGAGCAACCGTTTCTGTTTTCTGCGATAGTCTATGGACCAGCCATGGGACCTACAGTCATCAGAGGCTCGGTCAAGCTTCCGTCGGGTTCGGTCAAACCTCTCACAAACGAGTTCGCAAACCTTTGGGCTTACACGGACCACAATACCGATGAGGCGGCATTTGACTCAGCCTACCCCGCCGGGAACTACACCTTGAATTTTGTTCTAACAAACCAACCTGGCGTTGTGATCATGATGAACATGCCCGCCAGCAAACCTCCGGTGCCGAAGATTCTCAACTATGACGAAGCCCGGGCTGTCAATGCGTCGCAGGACTTCACCTTGCGATGGAACCAGTTCACCGGCGCTGGTGCCGATGATTCGATATCACTGATTGTGAGTGCAACCAACGGCGCGGTTGTGTTCAGAGCGCCTGACTTGTGTGTGCCACGCCCGCTCCCGGTAACCGCAACGTCCATCGTCATCCCCGCAAACACATTCAAATCAAACGCCACTTACTCGGCAGGCCTGACCTTTCACCGCACCGGATTCAGTTCAACAAACGCAGTTCCGGACATGGCGGGTTCAAGCGGCGTCGGTATATCAACCAGATTCACCATCAAGACCGGCACAGGCAGCTCAGCCGCGCGGGCAAGATTCACGCAAAGCCGACTCTTGCCAAACGGGAACCCCGAATTTGACCATCACAGCCTCGCCCCAAACACAATACACGATCGAACGTTCTAAAACGATCGGCCAATCCGCCGCGTGGACTGCCGTCGGCATCGTCAACACAGACAGCACCGGAAAAGGCGTGTTTGAAGACACTCAGGCCGGCAAAGCGCTGCCGCTTTTCTATCGCGCTGTCGCTTACTGACATAACTGTCCGGCCCGCCACAAACGAAAGCCCCGGCCAGCCGGTGCTTGGCGCGGTCCCGCCTCACGCCGAGCATCCGGTGGCAGTTGTGATGCGCGAGGGAGTCAGTTTCTCCGCATCTGCTTCCCTGGCCGCAAGGAAGACCTTCACCACCGTGGGGCCTCTGGGGGTGAGTCGGCATGGATGACGCAAGTTCGCCTTTAACGTCGAGGGGTGATGCGTGCCGGGCGGTTCTCGGATTTGAGTTTAAACTGAAACAGCTTGCCGGACCACCCGGGCCCGGCAAGCTGTTTGCGTGAAAAGAAAGAATCCGGGTTAGATTCCCTTGCTGATCATGTGCTTGAGCAGGTCGCCCACCCGGCAGCTATAACCCCACTCGTTGTCGTACCAGCTCACCAGTTTGAAGAAGCGCTTGTTCAACTCGATGCCGCTGCCCTTGTCGTAAATCGACGATGCGGAGCAGTGCATGAAATCAGTGCTGACAACTTCATCTTCGGTGTAATCGAGAATCCCCTTCAGGTAAGTCTCGCTTGCGCGCTTCATTGCGGCGCTGATTTCGGCGTAGCTGGTTTCTTTGACTGTGCGAACCGTAAGGTCCACGACTGACACGTTCGGGGTCGGCACGCGGAACGCCATGCCGGTGAGCTTGCCCTTGACCTCTGGCAGAACCAACCCGACAGCTTTGGCTGCGCCGGTCGTGGAAGGAATCAGGTTGATGGCTGCGGACCGCCCGCCTTTCCAATCCTTCCTGCTCGGGCCATCGACGGTCTTCTGCGTTGCGGTGTACGAATGCACAGTGGTCATGAGCCCTTCTTCGACGCCGAACCCTTCGCGGAGCAGCACGTACACAAGCGGCGCGAGACAGTTGGTGGTGCAGGATGCGTTCGACACGATCTGATGTTTCGTCGGGTCGTACTTGTCATGGTTGACGCCCATGACAACCGTCAGGCAATCGCCCTTTGCAGGCGCTGTGATGATGACGCGCTTTGCGCCGGCCGCGAGGTGGCCCTTGGCTTTCTCAACATCCGTGAAAAGGCCCGTCGCCTCGATAACAACCTCAACCCCGAGCGCTTTCCACGGCAAATCCGACGGGCTTTTGGCGCTCACCACCTGCATTTCGCGCCCGTTCACAACCAGAATGTCCGGAGCCGCGTCCTCGGCTTTCTGGCCGGCTGCGACGGCTTTTGCCCGGGCTTGGTCGGAGACCTTGCTGTCCACTGTCCCATTGAAACGCCCATGCACGGAATCGTATTTCAGCAGGTAACCCAGATTGTCCGCAGGCACGATATCGCCCACGGCGACAACTTCGATGTCCCGCCCGACCATTCCCTGTTCGATCATGGCGCGAAAGACCAGCCGGCCAATCCGCCCGAATCCATTGATTGCAACTTTTACTGCCATAAATGTTTCTCTGTTTTCTGTTATTACAACCGTGTCTATGTTGACTCGAATGAGCCGATCATCCTACCCACAAACGGGCGCTCGTCAACGACATTTAGGCCGGAAATCTCACCTGAATTACACCCCGGGCGCGCCTTGGCTGCCGCCAGGTGAGATTTCCGGATTCAGCATGTTTTCTCACTGCCGGGCCCGTTTATTATCCTTGCCCGGATGCTGGTGCCAAGCTAAAGGTTTGCCCAACAACATGCACCCAGCTTAGCCCGCATATTTCCCAGCCCGGCGTGGCTGAAGGTCCGGGGTGGCGAGAGTCGGGGCGTTGCCCATTGGGCGACTTTGGTTCAGGCTACGCCGGGCTGGGAAATATGCGGGCTCTGGGAAACCCGCGCCAAACCTAACAAGTAGTGATATGTTCTACAGTGTGTCAGTTGTCGCGTTGCCGAAATCGGCTCCGACGGGGAGCACGGTGTGCGGTCTGGAAAGTGAGATTCTCTCGTCTGGGCGCGGGTTTCCTTGGCCCGGAAATCTCACCGGGTTGGAGGCATGGGTACATCTGAGGGGTTGGCCGGTGAGATTTCCGGGTTAGCACTTGTCCATACGCTTTCAAAATGGCTTACGAATCTTTCCGAGATTTTCTCAACGCACTCGACAAGGCAGCCGAACTGATCCGATTCACGGACCCAATCGCCACCGAACTCGAGATTACGGAACTGGCCGATCGCCAGATGAAGTCGCCCAACGGCGGCAAAGCGCTGCTAATCGAAAAACCATTTGTCAACGGCCTGCTCTCACCGTTCCCCGTCGCCATCAACGCCATGGGGTCTTTCCGGCGTATGGCATTGGCGCTGGGCGCGGAATCTCTCGATGCTTTGGCCGGCGAAATCGCCGGAATTGTCAAGGCCAAGCCCCCAATTTCCGTCCGAGACGCCCTCAGACTCCTTTCGACCGCGCTCGAGTTGCGTCACACCCGGCCAAAAACAGTGGCAAACGGCCCGTGCCATGAGGTGATTCACACATTCGACCCCAAGCCAACGCACACCGCGCCATGGCCTGAAGCGCCCACGATATCCGATTCACGACTTCACTCCCGCAGTCCGGCGCCCACTCTGCTGAATCTGCCAATCCTGAAGTGCTGGCCACTGGATGCCGGCCGGTTCATCACGCTGCCCTGTGTTGTGACAAAGGACCCCGAAACCGGCGCCAGAAACGTCGGCATGTACCGCATGCAGGTTTACGACCCGGAAACCACTGGAATGCACTGGCAACTCCAAAAGGTCGCTGCACGCCATGCCCGGCGATATTACGATCGCGGCGAGCGCATGCCCGTGGCGGTCTTTCTCGGCGGAGACCCGGCGTTCACTTTCGCCGCAACAGCGCCGTTGCCCGACGATTTCGACGAGTTCCTGCTCGCCGGTTTTCTCAGAAAAAGATCAGTTGAACTGGTGCGGTGTGTCACCTGCCCGCTCGAAGTGCCCGCAGACGCTGACATCGTCATCGAAGGATACATCGACCCGCGCGAGCCCTTGCGAATGGAAGGCCCATTCGGCGATCACACCGGTTACTACAGCTTGCCGGAGCCGTACCCGGTCTTTCACATCACAGCAATCACCCACCGCAAAGAAGCTGTCTATCCGGCAACTGTCGTCGGCATCCCGCCCATGGAAGACTTTTACATCGGCACCGCTGCCGTGAAACTTTTCCTGCCCGTCTTGAAGATGAATTTTCCTGAGCTTGTGGACATTGCGCTGCCGCCCGAGGGCGTGTTCCACAACCTCATTTTTGCGAGCATCCGCAAGACATACCCAATGCAGGCTTACAAAATCATGCACGGCCTGTGGGGAATGGGACAGATGATGTTCTCCAAATACATCGTTGTGGTGGACGACGACGTGGATGTGCACAACACAAGCGAGGTCATTTTCCGACTCTGCGCAAACACAGACCCGCAACGCGATTGCATCTTCACCAAGGGCCCTGCCGATGTGCTCGATCATGCCACCCCCGAAATCGGCACCGGCACCAAACTCGGGTTCGACGCCACACGCAAGCTCCCCGGAGAAGGTTTCAAGCGGCCATGGCCGCCGCTCATTAAAATGGACGCCAAAGTAAAAGCCAGAATAGACCGGATGCTGTCGTCTCTTGGGCCCGGACCGGAACCAACGCGCCGGTCTTGATCTGGAACAGCACTCGGCACAATAATCGCTTCCATTTGAATCGGAGAGTTTGCGATAGCAGCGAAGACTTTCCAGGATAGCCGTACAGGGTATTATGCGAATATTAGCAAACAAATGGTCAGTGGCTCTTGTTGCTGTTGGGTTTGGTTGTCTCACATTCACTTTGTGGGGGGCTGATGTGGTCCTGAACGAAGTGATGGCCGTTAATCACACAACCATCGTCAATGGCGGAAAAACACCCGACTGGATCGAGCTTTACAACACTGCTTCCACGCCAAAAGACCTTGCCGGGATGAGCCTCAGCGATGACGCCGCACTGCCACGCAAGTTTGTTTTTCCCGTCGGGACGATTGTCGAGGCAAACTCGAGGATTGTGATCTGGTGTGACCATGACATTAACGCGCCTGGAATTCACACCGGATTCGCGCTCTCAGCCACCGGCCAGCGATTAACCCTCTACTCCGCAGACGCCGTGCCAAAACCAATCGACGCCGTCGAATTCGGCCTGCAGTTGCAGGATTTGTCAATTGGTCGTGTTCCTGATGGTTCCGGCTCATGGCAGCTCTGCAAACCCACCCCGTGGATGTCCAACTTGGCCCAGCAGCTCGGCTCGAGATCAAAACTCCGAATCAACGAGTGGATGGCATCCTCGAGCGCGGGCGACGACTGGTTCGAGCTGTACAACGGCGATTCGCTCCCAGTCGCTCTGGGCGGACTTGCATTCACCGACACTCCCACCGAACCGGCCAAATCGATCGTCCCCGCACTGAGTTTCATTGCGCCTCTCGGTTTCCAGTTGTTCTGGGCCGACCAAAAACCGTATCTCGGCGCCGATCACGTCGATTTCAAACTCAGCGCCGGCGGCGAAAGCATCGGTATTTACTCCGGATCAACCGCGCTGGACCTCGTCAACTTCGGCCAGCAGCAAATCGACGTCAGCATGGGCCGCCTCCCAGACGGATCAGCCACGTTTGTGTTCTTCACAAAAACAGTCTCCCCGGGCGAAAGCAACTACATGCTCTTGACAAACATCGCAGTCAACGAAGTCCTCGCTCACACTGATTTGCCCATGGAAGACGCCGTGGAACTGCTGAACCTCGCATCAAACCCGATCGACATCTCCGGTTGGTACCTCAGCAACAGCGAGAACGAACCGATGAAATACCGAATACCAAACGGCACTGTCGTCCCCGCAAATGGTTACCTGGTGTTCTATGAGTACCAATTCAACAGCCAATCGAGCCCGACTGCGTTCACCTTCAATTCCGCCCACGGCGACAATGTCGTCCTGTCAGAAGTCAAAACCGGCGCGTTAACCGGTTATCGCATCAGCCAGAAGTTTCCCGCTTCGGCGCACGGAGTGTCTTTCGGCCGGATCATCACCAGCGTCGGAACAGACTTCGCGCCGTTGATGAGTCCAACGTTCGGCGTGGACAATCCACAAACCGTCGCCGAGTTCAGAACCGGCAAGGGCGCGCCAAACGCCGCCCCGCAAATCGGCCCCGTCGTAATCAACGAAATCATGTACCACCCGCCAGACATCGTCACCTCGACCAGCACAAACGATAATGTCCTCGACGAATACATCGAGCTCCGCAACATCACTTCAACCGAGGTGCTGCTGTTCGATCCTGTGTACCCGGCCAACACATGGCGGTTGGACAACGCCGTGACCTTCGCCTTCGCCATGGGCACAAAAATCCCGCCCGGCGGACTCATCCTCGTGGTCGGATTCAACCCGCAGTCCAACGCCAGCCAACTGGCGGCGTTTCGCGCCAAATACAACGTCCCAGATGACATCCGAATTTACGGCCCTTGGTCCGGCAAACTCAGCAATGACAGCGAGAAAATTGAACTGCTTCGGCCAGACGTGCCCCAAGCGCCCCCCCACCCGGATGCAGGCTATGTCCCGTACGTCCCCGTGGACAGAATCAAGTACTCCGACACCGCTCCATGGCCGGTTCAGGCCGACGGTTTCGGGCCTTCTCTTCAAAGGTTAAACGGGAACAGCTACGGCAATGACCCAGCCAATTGGTTCGCAAACACGCCATCCCCAGGCCGTGACAACGCAGCGGTCGAAATCGCCTCTGTTGAAGTCTCC
>JARYMD010000171.1 GCA_029907285.1 Verrucomicrobiota bacterium
GCTTCACCAACTACCGCAATCGAATCCTGTTCTTCTGCGGAAAGCTCGATCTCTACCCACTATGATGCCGGAAGAAGTGTTTATTCCTTATATTATTCTTACAACCCGATTTTTGGCCTGAAATCTCGCCTGTAACCAAAACAGCATCAACTACATGCGCATCAGTGATAGGAATTTGCTTTTTGGACGCGTGAGCGGGTCATCGATACGGGCTTCGATATCGCTGCGCTCCTGCTCGGAAAGCGCGTAGGAAATCTCCGACAACTGGTACAGAGTATAGACAGGGAGGTCGTGACTGCCGAAGTGATAGGAATTTGCTTTTTGGACGCGTGAGCGGGTCAGTGTGACTTGGGGAAACAAACGAACCTTTTCACCCAGTTTGCATTCGTCGCCGACGAACACCATCGCATCCAACACACACCCGGGGCCGATCCGCACCCGTTCGCCGATGACGCAGAACGGCCCGATGTGCGCTGTGGGATGCACATCGGCTGTGGCCGCGATCACTGCCGTCGGATGAGCGCCCGGTGTTACCGCAGGTTCGGGGAAGAACAGCGGCAGCACTTTGGCAAACGCCAGACGCGCATCAGGCACGCGAATCAAGACTTTGGTTCCGGATGCGAAATCGCCGTCCACCAGAATTGCTGAGGCGGCGCTCTTGTCGGCGCGAGCGAAGTAAGCGTGGTTTTCGGCAAAGGTCAGATCGCCGGTTTGGGCAGTGTCGGCAGGCGCAAAACCCGTCAGAACGACGTTGGGATCGCCGATGACCTGTCCTCCAAGGAAGTGATAGGAATTTGCTTTTTGGACGCGTGAGCGGGTCAGTGCAACAATTCTGCGAGAAGCTAGTGCAGCACATTGTGCGAGAAGAAGTAACAGAAGCCATTGTGTTGGTCAATAATGCTACGGAGACACAATGGTTTCAAACGCTTTTGTCTGAAGCTAGGGCCGTCTGCTTCCCTGCCGGGCGCATCAAGTTCTGGCATCCCGGCAAAACTGCCGCTCCGTTGCAAGGCCAAGCCATAATCTATTTCGGCGAGCGAGTTGATAAATTCCGTCAAGTCTTCAGAGAACTAGGAGTGATAGGAATTTGCTTTTTGGACGCGTGAGCGGGTCAAGAGCATTGCTTTTCATTGGCACGCATTTTGAGGAGTATTGCGCGTCGTGGGGGGGCTGTTGTCAAGCTCGGAGTTTGGCCGGTAGACAGTTTGTGACCATGTTTGGAGGATTCTTGTGGGGTCGGCGGCGATTGGGCGGGCGGTGTGCCTGCAGCCGGACCGGATCAGGGTGCTTGTCACCGGTCAGCCCGTGCGCGGGCCAGTCAGGAGTTGATGATCCCGGAGGGCTCAATCGGTAAGAACATTCTCGTAATCCGGCATCGGAACGGCGTCTTCGCACGGCTCGTAATGCCATGACTCGCAGCCAGTCGGAGGCGGACGTGGGGCCTTCGACGGGCCGGACCAGAGGCCCAGATGGCGGAGTATCTTCTCGATGACCTGTGGCTGGTCGATCACGGCGATGACCCGCATCGGGCCCTCGCAGACTGGGCAGCGGAGCGGGTCGGTGTGCCAAGCCTGCAGAATCAGGTCGCGCCACTTCTTTGAGGGCAGTCGCCGGGGTGGTGGCGGGGAGGTGGTGGGGCGCGGAGAATAGAGTGACAGGCTCGTTGTTTGGGTATGGACCCAAATAGAGTGCCAGGCACATTGTTTGCGGTGTGCGCGGAGCGCCTGCCCTGCCTTACGCACGATTTCATAATAGAGTGACAGGCACTTTGTTTGGGTTACGCACGATTTCATAATAGAGTGACAGGCACTTTGTTTGGGTTTTCCACAACGCGTTGGAAAAGGCAATCGCGTTAGGAGCGCGGCCGTCCTCGGCCGCATCAACCCGACGACGATCGCGCACGAGCTTCGATCACACGATTCCGGCTGGCCCCGGGCAGTTCACACGCAGCCCCATAGGGGCGACATCAAACCAACCGGCGTCCCGGCAACGCAGCCAACGGTAGAGTCGAGGGGTTGGGGGAGTCGGGGATTGTGGCGTGGAAGGCTGCTGTTGGGCGCTTCATTCTTGAACTGGCGGGCGGTGTTGTGAACACTCCGGTGCGGCATGACACGACCACGGGCTGTTGTTTTTGATTTGGGCGGCGTATTGGTGACGTTTGACTACCGGATAGCTGCGAGCCGGCTTTTGCCGCAGATGAAAGTGACGCGGGAAGAACTGTGGAGTTTGCTGGAAAAAACGCCGCTGCTGCTTGATTACGAAAGCGGAAAGCTCTCGACAGACGAGTTCTTTGACGCGGTGCGGGCAGCGACGGGTTACTCGGGGAGCTTCGAGGAGTTCTGTGAGGGTTTCACCAGCATGTTCCGGTACGTGCCGGAGATGGTTGCGCTGCACGAGGAAGTCCGCGCGTGCGGTTTCCGAACGTACGTCTTGTCGAACACAAACGAGATTGCAATTGAACATTTTCGGCGCAAGTACGCGTTTTTCAGCCGGTTTGACGGTTACGCTTTGTCCTACGATCCGGCCGTGCGCGCGTTGAAGCCCGCAGCACGCATATATGAGAGAATCGAGGAACTGAGCGGGCTGAGGGGCGCGGATTTGTTCTATCTGGATGACGTGCCTGAGTACGTCGAAGCCGCCTGTGAACGCGGGTGGCAGGCAATCGTGCACACATCTGAACCTGAAACACGCCGGGCGTTGATTGATGTTGGCGTACTGGAGTGAGGTTGCTTTTGGGACGGTAGCGTTTAATTTGCATTCTCATGGCGGCGGGCGATTCAACCGCGCAAGGCTCGGAGCCGGTCCCGGCTGCAATTCGAGCCTATTCCAAGCGCCAGGCGATGGACTGGAGCCTTATGCTTCTCAGCCAGGGCATAGAATCCACAATCGAGCATCGCGACGATGACAACACGTGGTGGCTCTTGGTTGCCCCGGACCAACTCCAGCGGGCGCGGTCGCTGATTCGGGTTTATCGCGCCGAGAACCTTGGCTGGGGTTGGCGGCAGAACATCGGGTGGACCGGCCCGGTTTTTCATTGGGGCGCGTTGCTCTGGTGTTGGGTATTGATTCTTTTCCATTGGCTTGCCGAGGCTTTAGATGGACGGCTCGGCGAAATCGGGGCGATGAGCAGCATCGCTTTCGGCCAGGGCGAATGGTACCGTTTGTTTACGGCAGTCAGCCTTCATGCCGACCTTGCGCACCTCGCTGCCAATGCATCAACAGGACTGATAGTGTTTGGCCTTGCCATGGCAAGGTACGGCGCCGGGACGAGTTTGTTGGCGGCATTCATCGCAGGCGCGGTGGGGAACATTGCGGGCTGGTTCTTGCATGCTTCGCCGTACAGAGGCCTGGGCGCATCCGGCATGGTGATGGGTGGATTGGGGATGCTGGCGGTTCAATCTGCATTTGTGCTGCGAAGAAACCCAAAGGCTCTGCGGCAGGTTTCAGCCGGGTTGATAGGCGGGTTTCTGCTTTTCGTATTGGTTGGGCTAAATCCTGCCAGTGACGTCGTGGCGCACGCCGGCGGTTTTGCTGTGGGATTGCTCTTTGGATTGGGTCTTGCGCTGTTGCCGGACCGGGTTTCGGAGCATCCGTACAAAGAGCGCATTTCATGGACTGTGCTGTTTTTGCTGTTTGTGGGAACCTGGGCTTTGGCATGGTTACACCGATGACCCCACCGAGTCTGCTGCAAAAAAGACGGACAGACGAATTGGGGCGTGGATACGCAATGCAGAAGGCGCGGAAGCTGTTTTTGCTTGTGTTTGCCAGTGCGGCAGTCGTTACGGGTTCGGCGGCCGAGCATAGGGGCGCCGGTTTCATTGCGTGGACAGCCTTTGACAGTTGGCACTGGTCGGAGAGCGACACCGAAAAAGTGTGCGAATCACCAGTCATCGATTGTCCGTTTGCGTGGCGTGAGTTGGTCATGTCATGGAATGCAAGCGCGCCGTCCGGGACCGGGTTCAAGTTTGAAGTGCGGGCTTATGTTGGCGAGCGCCCGACGAGGTATTACGTGATGGGCTTGTGGACGGAGACACCGGGGGACTTTCCACGCAAGAGCGTCAATGGCCAGCAGGATGCAGACGGGGAAGTGCGGACTGACACGCTCGCGTTGCGGGAAGATTGTCGGCGGGTACAAGTACGCGTGACGTTTTCCCGGTCTGGGGGGATTGATTGGCCCCGGCTGCGTTTTCTGGGCATTGCATTGTCTGATCCGTCGATGCGATTGACGCCGCTCCGACCGAACACTGCGGCATGGGGTCGAACTCTGGATGTGCCCTGCAGGTCGCAGGTCGATTACCCCGAGGGCGTCAGCGAATGGTGCAGTCCAACAAGCGTTTCGATGGTGCTGGCATATTGGGCTCGCGCGATTCGAAGGCCCGAATTGGACAGGGACGTCCCGACCGTCGCCCGCGGCGTGCATGACCCGTCGTGGGAAGGCACGGGCAACTGGTCTTTCAACACGGCGTACGCGGGTCACTTCGAGAAACTGCGCGCTTACGTGACCCGCTTGAGCGATGTTTCGGAAATTGAGGCTTGGATTGCGCGCGGGGCGCCCGTGGTGGCATCTGTGTGTTATGATCTTCTGCGCGGGCGGCCGCGAACACGGAACAGCGGTCACCTGATCGTTTGCGTGGGCTTCACTGACAAAGGGGACGTGGTTGTGAACGACCCTGGCACTCGGAAGGAAATGCGCCGGTCATTCCCGCGCCAAGATTTCATGAAAGCGTGGGATTACTCGAACCGGACCGTTTACCTGATTTATCCGGCGAACTTTCGGCCGCCGGCTGACCGGTTTGGGCATTGGACTCGCAAACGCTGAGCTGCGGTGCAGCCTTTCAAAAAAACGGGTTGTTCGCCAGTTCTTCAGCAACAGTCGTTAGCGGACCATGGCCGGGGCAAATCAATGTCGATGGCGGGAGTGAAAGGATGTGTGTCCTGATTTTCTCGCGTGCGAGTGCGGCATGTCCCGGGGCCTTGCCCATCGAGCCTGCGAACAAGCAATCGCCCACAAACGCCACAGCCGGGGCGTTGTCGGGCCATCCTGTGACGATGTATGTGATTCCATCGTGTGCGTGTCCCGGGGTTTCTTTGGCTGAGATTCGGAGGTTGCCGAGCCGGAAAGACACGGGAGTACCAGTGGAGTCGGATGAGACTGCATTTGGGAAGCGATGTGCCCGGGGGTGGGCGTCCTGAATCTGAGGCCATGCAGCGACGTGATCGTGATGCCCGTGGGTGACGAAGATGAAGCGGAGGCTCAGTTCGTTTTCACGCAGCAGACGCAGCACCGGCGCAGCGTCGAATCCAGTGTCGAAAAGTGCGGCCAAGCGCGTCTCTGAATCCCACACCAGATAGCAGTTTACGGCGAAGCCGGTCGAGATTGTGGCGATCATGCGCAGCTCTCGCCAGCGTGATGTGTCCACAGGAGCGGGTTCCCATCCGCGGGCTATCCGCTCGAGCTTGGCGGGGTCAAGTCCCAACAGATTCCCAATGCGTGTGAAGTCGATTGGTTTGGGCAAAGTGCCGTTTTGTTCGAGGTCTTGGAGCTGGGCGGGAGTGAGCCGGGCTGCCTGGGCGGTTGATTCGACCGAGACGGCGGCGTGCAACCGCGCCTTGCGAATGATGTCGCCAATGTGGTCTTCGAGCGGCATGCGGTCGAGGGTATCGGGCGGTTTTTGGCGTGCAAGCGTGATTCGCCTGCTGCTGCACGATGCTGCATTTGTTGAGGACATTGTCTGCTGTCTGTGGCATATTCATTGCGGACTGTGTTTGTCGGCGAGTCAGTCTCTCAGTTCAGAGATGCGGCCGTGGCATGAAGGATCGATGGATCTGGCTGTTGTCCGGCACGTTCGGCGTCGGCAAACAGAGTTGTCGGGATTGGCGGCACAGCGAAAATGAGCCGGTTTGAAAACCTTGAGTTTGACAGACGCACCGAGGGCGAGATCGAGTCCGCCGGGTTGAGCGACGAGGAACGTCGGCTGTGCGAGGCGGATGCGGCTTTGCGGCGGGGCGATTTCGAGCTTGCCTTGCGGTGCTACGCGAAACTTTTGGAGATCAATCCGAGAAACCCGGTGGCATGGGCAGGGCAGGTGCGCATGTTGATTGAGCTGGGCGACTTTGAGCAGGCAAACCGTTGGGCTGACAGCGGGGTGGAACGTTTTCCGCGCGATCCTGAGGTTTTGGCTGCCAAATCGATGGCGTTGGCGCGAAAAGGCGATTGGCGGGCTGCGTTGGCGTTCTCGGACGCGGCGTTGGAGGAAGGCGGTGCTGTGCCCTACGTCTGGCTGGCGAGGGGCGACGTGCTAATGGCAGGCCGCGAAAAGCGTGCTGATTACTGTTTCGGCAAAGCTCTGGCCGTGGCACCGAAGGATTGGCTCTGGCCGTGGCTGATTTCGAGGGTGTTTTTTTATTACCGCAAGTTTTCTCTGGCGCTGAGGTTTGTAAGCCAGGCGGTGGCAATGGACGGTGCGCAAGCGGTGGTTTGGGCCGACATGGGGCGGTGCCAGCATGCCCTTGGCCTGGCCGGCGCGGCTGCGGCCTCGTTCGCCCAGGCAAAACAGCTCGATGGATCATGTCCGGAGGTGCTGATTGCCCTCGATGAAAGCCAGGAAATCGGACTGGTGCAGAGACTCACCGGACCGATGCGCCGGTGGTTCAGAGTTTGAAAATGAAACCGCTGGAACGGCTTCTTGCGATTGCAGTGGACCGGGGTGCATCGGACCTGCACCTTGTTGCAGGTGTGCCGCCTGCGTTCCGGGTTAACGGCGAAATCATACTCGCCGAAGAAGAGCCGGTCACGGCTGGCGATCTCCAATCGCTGGTCAGAGAGCTGCTGAACGAGGATCAAATGGCCGCTTTCGACCGCGATTGGGAATTTTGCGTGTCTGTGCATTTCCCGGAAATCGGGCGGGTGCGAGGGACTTTGTACCGCCGGAATGGCGGGCCGGAGTTCAGTTTCAGGTTTTGTGGGGAATATATTCCGAGTCGTGAAGACCTCGGTTTACCGCCGAAGTTGGATGAGCTGACTCGCAGGCCCAACGGACTTTTGCTGATCACGGGGCCGACCGGGTCGGGCAAGACAACGACGCTCAACTACCTGGTTGACCTCATAAACACGGAGAGGCGCTGCAAAATAGTGACCATCGAGGACCCGATCGAGTTTGTTCACTCAAACAAGAAAGCGATCGTCGTTCAACAGGAAGTGCTCACTGACACGCACTCGTTCAATCGCGCTCTCATTCACGTGCTGCGGCAGGATCCGGATGTGATTGTGGTGGGTGAGATCAGGGACCACGAAGCGATAGCGACAGCGCTTACAGCAGCGGAAACCGGGCATCTGGTGCTGGCAACGTTGCATGCACCCGGTGTGGTTCACGCGCTTGAACGGATCATAGGCGTTTTTGAGGGGGCGGCGCAGCGGCAGATAATCCTCCAGTTGGCCAGTACTCTGCAGGGCATAATCGCACAGGAGCTCCTGCCAAGCGTGGATCGCGCCAGACGAACTCTTGCCTACGAATTGCTGGTCGCCAACAGCGCCGTGCGGAATGTCATCCGCGAGAACCAGCTTCACATGCTGGAAACGATAATGCAGACCGGAGGCAAGGACGGCATGGTGTTGTTGGACGCCTGCCTGCACGATCTTTATTGTCGTTGTCAGATAAGTTACGACGTGGCGTTAAGCCGCGCACGTTATCCCGATAGAATAGCCAAGCGGACCGGGTGACGCGCGGCCGGTTTGTGGCAAATGGGCCAGTTTTTACGCACAGCAATGTCCGTGCTGGCTATGGTGTTGATGGGGCTGGCAGCGGGCGCGCTTCTTCTGCGCTGGTACCAGCGCACCGAGGACAGGCCGGGTTTGTTGTTCAGTTGGGTGGTCACACTGGCCACGGCGCTGTTTGTGGTGTTCGTGGTCGGGCCGGTGATTGCCAGGTTTGATCGGACGGCAGCGTTTTTGGGCGTGCCACTGGCAGCTCTTGCTGGCTGGGTGATGGCGGTTGCGTGGGCGCCGCGCTTTGTCGAATGGCTTGGAAGAAAAGCCACTGATGTGATCTTCGGGGCAGAAACCCCACCGGAGCCGCAACCGTGCTACTCGGTCGCCGAAGCGCATCGAAAGGCAGGTCGTTACGCCGCCGCCATTGCCGAGGTGAAAAAACAATTGGAGCAGTTCCCAACCGATTTTGCGGGCTGGATGCTGCTCGCAGAGATTCACGCGGACAATCTCCATGACATGGACGGAGCAATGGCTGCTGTCGAGCAATTTGTTGCTCAGCCGGGGCATGCGCCGAAGAACATTGCATATGCTCTGGCCTGTGTGGCCGACTGGCAGTTGAAGTACTTTCGCGACCTTGAAATGGCCAAGGCCACGTTCCAGCGAATAGTTGACATGTTCCCGGATTCGCCCGAGGCGCATTTCGCCCGCCAGAGAATTGCGCATCTGTCTTACAGATCGGTGGGACGCGGCGATACTCCGCCGCCCCCCATTCACGTGCCCCGCACCGATGGGCGGCCTGGGTTAAAGACTGATTCCACTGAATACGGTCCTGCAGCGCCGGACTCTGTTGCCAAAGCAGCCGAACTGGTCGAGCAACTCGAGAAGCACCCTTACGACAACCAGACACGTGAAGACCTCGCCGTCTTGTACGCAGAAAGCTTCGACCGGGTGGACCTCGCCGCAGAACAACTCGAGCAGTTGATCGCGCAAGAGCACGTGTCCGACAAACAGGTTGCGCGGTGGTTGAATCTTCTCGCCGACCTTCAGGCAACGCGCGCCGGTAACCTGGCTGCGGCGCGTGAAGCATTACAGCGCATTATCGACCGTTTCCCCGGCAGCCCGGCGGCAGAGCAGGCGCATCGCAGGCTTGCAACGTTGAACCTGGAGTTGCGCGGTAGACAAACAAGACCG